>JBHICS010000074.1:0-5785 GCA_046759685.1 Candidatus Brocadiales bacterium
AATGTGTTAACTAATCTGCTGGACAATGCACTAAAATTCACCGATAAAGGCCATGTAAGGATTTCGGTGCATACATGTGCGTCTCAGGTTGAGGTATCGGTTAGCGATAGTGGTATTGGCCTAGATACGGATAACGAGCATCTAAACAGGCTTTTTGAGCCTTTTACAGAGAGTACGGACACATTTACTCGTCCTGGGATAGGTCTACTTGTTTGTAAAAATATAGTCGAGATGCACGGGGGTGAGATTTGGGCCGAATCAAAAGGCCGAGACAAGGGGGCCACCTTCAAGTTTACACTGCCAGTGTAGTCTAAATGCAATGGGGGGGGATGGACATGTCAAGAGATATACTCATCGTAGAAGACGATAAGGAGATGCAGGGTTTTTACAAAGAGATGCTAAAAGATGAAGAATACAATCTCACGATAGCCTCTAACGGGCAGGAGGGCGTTAAAAGGATTAAGGATGAGAAGTTTGACCTAGTGATCCTTGATATTGTTATGGAAGAACCAACGGGAGACCGTCTTTTTGCGCTTCTCAGGAAGTCTCCCCTGTACAAGGAGGTGCCTGTAATCTTTGTAAGCGTGTTCAAGAAGGAAACCTATTCTTGCACAAAGGCGCTGGGACACGTATCCTTTTTGGAGAAACCCTTCGTTAAGGAAGACTTGCTGGAAGAAATAAGAAAGAGTATCGGTCAATGCACGTGATGGAGACTAGGACGTTTTAAAATCTGGAGGGCCCAAACGTTGGCTGGAAACATGCGAGCTGACAACCAATTGGCAAAGAATGTCGGAAAGAATATAAAGAAGCTAAGAGAGAAAACCGGTCTTACTGCTCAAGAGTTTAGCGAGAGGGTAGGCATAACCAGAGTCCAGAGTCTGTATGAATATGAGAAAGGCTTGAGAAGTCCAAAGGCGAACGTCCTTAGTAAGATAGCCACCGTATTTGGTGTGAGTATAGATAGTATATTTGAGACAGAGGACTATGTCCGAGTAGTTTCTACCAATGAGGACATAATAAAGAGTGTCTATGAGTGGGAACAGGAGATAAGGGAAAGTACCTCTGGGGTGGTTGGGCTTCGAAAGGCAGTGCTGCCCTTTTTCAGCCGTATACACCGCACGGAGTTCTCGAACGTGGTCCTGGAGGAACAAAGAGGGAACCCTGACATACGGGAGTATATTAGTGACTGGAAAAAGAGGGTGGAGCTGTTTGAATCCGGTGGATATGTTAGTAAAGAGATTTGCTACATGCCCACTATAATCGATTTTTGCCGGGGAATAGGCAAGTGTAAGGAAATACCTTTGGAGGAAAGAATTAGTCAGCTAGAACTGATAATAAAAAGGATAAACAAGCACAAAGACAGCCTGGAGATACGGATCCTGGAGCGGCCAGCAAAGATATCATTCGTGATATACGGGAAGAGACTCATACTAAATGGAGAGACCGGCTTCTTTATCTCCAAGACCCCAGGACTGGTAAAGGCATTTAACCAGGAATTTACTACCCTGTGGGATGCTTGTGAGATAAAGACGAGGGAACGGGTATCGGAGTTCCTTGATGCGCTAACAAAGGACCTTACAGCTCGTCTTGAGGACCAGCATCGAGTACATTCCTGAGCGTACTATCACTCGAGCAGCTTCCTCACCCTCTTTCTTTCCCACAAACCGGTGGGGCCTACCACCACCATATTCCGCCTCTCCGGCACAAAGATCTCTTTTATTACTCTAGAAATCTTTTCTGGCGTTATACGATGCACCTTTTTTGCCTGAATCTCAGGTCTATCCGGCTCCGCAGGCTTTATCAACAACTCCTCTGTCCCAAACCAGTTTGCCATGGCCAGTGGACTATCCATAATAAACTGCATCTGACTATAAACCCTCTCCTCTGTACGCCTAAGTTCTTCCCGTGAGATGCCGCTTTCTACAAGTTTATTGACCTCGTCCATTACGGCTGTTACCGTTTTCTCAAAGTTCCCCTTTTTTGTAGACGTGTATATGTCAACCGAACCTACATCTGAGAAGAGTGTCGGGTACGAGGTAATCTCGTAGGCCAGTCCCAAGCGCTCCCTTACGTTAGACGGCAATCTAGAGCTTATGCCACCGCCCAGTACATCGGTAACGAGGAGAGTTGTTAAGACATTTGGGTGCTTATATGGATAGGCCTTGTGGCAAAGTTTAAATCGTGTTGCCTGTGAAGAAACCTTCTTGAAGAGACATTTTGGCGCCTTTTGTTCTACTATGAGTGATGGTTTACTTGAAACCAACCTGCCGCGGAATTCACCAAATGCGTCCTCTATCCAACTCCGTACCTTTTCCTTATCAAAATTACCACTTACACATATTACAACGTTTTCTGCCACAAAGAACCTTTCGTAATGGTCTTCCAAATCCTCCCGTGTTATATTGTCAATCGTCTTCTTATCACCAAACGAGACGGAATTTATCGAACCCGTCTTCCACATAAGATTGTAGGATATGTCATCGATACATATATAATCTCCCTTATTATCCATAAATTCACTTATCTCTTCCTGAATGATATGCTTTTCAGTATATAGATCTGCTTCTCTGAAGTTTCCGCCTAAAAGTATACCCCCCAGTATCTCAAGTGCCCTCTTACCGTGCTTCTTGTGCACCTGTATCAATACGGCGGAATATTCGGGAGACGTGTATGCATCTATCTCGCCACCTATATCGTCCACGGCCTGTAGTAACTCAAGTGAATCTTTGAAGTCCCTGGGGCCTCTAAAGAGCATGTGCTCCAGGAGGTGAGAGAGACCGAGCTTCTCGTCTTTCTCGTAACGTGACCCAATACCTATGTATGCCGCCATCACCACTGAGTGAATATGTGGCATGCGCATATAAAGCACACGGAGTCCGTTAGGTAGAACCTCTTTTTCGTAGTTATACATGTCTAAGGGAGGATGTTAACCTTTTTGCCTTCAATCTTGAGCTTGCCCCGCTGGAATAGACGTATGGCCTCTGGATAGGCCAAACATTCCTCTTTGAAGACCCTCTTTGCCAAAGACTCAGGTGTGTCCCCATTAATTACGGGGACAGCTCGCTGCAGGATTATGGGGCCGTTGTCGTAAGTGTTATCTGCAAAATGCACGGTACAGCCTGAGACCTTGACACCGGATTTAATCACTGCTTTATGTACCTTCTCGCCCCAGTAATCCTTTCCGCAGAATGAGGGTATTAAGGCTGGATGGATATTCATGGCCCTACCCATGTACTTCTCCGGAATCTTATACAGGCAGTTAAATCCCGCCATAATTACTAAGTCTACCTTATATTTATCCAGCTGAGCGGTAATTTCGTTACTGAACTCCTCTACGCCCTTGTATCTTCTCTTTTCTACCACAACCGTAGGTATACCGTGTTTTTTCGCCCTCTGCAAGCCAAACGCATCTGCATGGCTACTGATCACCACCGTTATCGCGGCATCCAGTAAACCTTGTTCTATCTTGTCGATAAGGTTCTGAAGGGTTCTGCCAGTACCGGAGAGGAGGACAGCTAGATGTATAGTCCCCTGCATATCTCTAGGGCCATAGAATGTTTCTGTAAGGGTCATTGGGAACAAGAGTTATTTTATCTAGTTATAACTAAAAAAGCAACGTCTTTTGCCAAGGGTACTGGGATGAGGCCGCAGAGCTGGATATTTGAGGTAGAATTCTGTTCTCTGTGCCGGCATTTTGGTGTAAAACGCTTGCATTGGCACCTGTAATCTGATAGAATTTTTTTAGAAAGCTCTGGCCTGCTCGTGTACGAAGGGCGTTGGGTTTGAACCGACACTTCAAACCGAGGGGGACCTGATTCAGAAGGCGGCGCGGCGGCCATTAAAGGCTAACTGCAAAACCTCCTTAACGGCTCCCACTTTAAATGCGGGTTCTCGAACAACACCTCACACGGCAGGTTGGAGCTTTTTTTTGGCCACCCACAAGGGCTTTAAACTCGGTCGGTGAGCATGGAACTATTCGACCTTAATAAGGCCACAAAAGACAACGTATCTCCCAACGCCCCCCTTGCCATAAGGATGCGCCCCAAGAAGATAGAAGATTTCGTCGGGCAAACACATTTCTTTGGGCCCAACAAACTACTGAGGCGCATGCTAAAGGCCGACAGATTGAGCTCACTCCTCTTTTATGGTCCTCCGGGCACGGGAAAGACTGCACTAGCACACGTAATAGCAAATACTACCAGGGCCCATTTTGAGGAGATAAACGCCACCACCTCCAGCGTTAGTGACATCCGTCGAACGATAGCTGAGGCAAAGGATAGACAATTTAGGCTAAAGAAGAGGACCATTCTCTTTGTCGATGAGCTACATCACTTTAACCGAACACAACAGGACATATTGTTACCGGATGTGGAGAAAGGTACGATTATACTTATAGGTGCTACCGTACATAACCCCTTCTTTGCCATTAACTCACCCCTTGTCTCCCGTTCTCAGATATTCCAGTTCGAACCCCTTTCAAAGGACGATATAAAATCGCTGCTTAGGAGGGCACTCAGCGATAAGGAGCGGGGATTGGGTAATTTTAAGGTAGAGATGGTAGGGGACGCCCTTGAACACCTGGCAGAGGTGTCTGAAGGAGATGCCCGCCGCGCCCTAAATGCACTAGAGGTGGGTGTACTATCTGCCAAGCCTGACTCAAGTGGTATCATCCGCTACACCCTTGAGGTTGCGGAGGAATCCATACGTAGGAAGGCTATTGTGTATGACAGAGACGGAGATGCCCACTACGATGCAGCATCTGCTTTTATAAAGAGTATGCGCGGCGGAGACCCCGATGCTGCCCTATACTGGATGGCTAAGATGATAGAAGCAGGCGAAGATGCACGCTTTATAGCACGCAGGGTAGTAATACTTGCCGCTGAAGATGTTGGCAATGCAGACCCTATGGCCCTAGTACTTGCCAACGCCGCCCTTGGTGCCTTAGAGTTCGTAGGCATGCCCGAGGGCAGAATACCCCTTGCACAGGCAGTTACATACGTGGCATGTGCCCCAAAGAGTAACGCTGCATATCTAGCCGTAGAGAAGGCACTGGATGACGTACGGAAAGAGAGGACCATGCCCGTGCCAAAACATCTTAGGGACGCCAACTATCCGGGTGCATCAAAACTTGGCCATGGGAAGGGGTACAAGTACCCCCACGACTACAAAGGCCAATGGGTGGAACAGGAATACACTCCACAGAAAAAGCGCTACTACGAACCAAAACCAGTCGGTAACGAATCCGATATAAAGGCAAGGCTCGAGAGGTGGAGAAAAAGAGTTAAAAAGAATACCCCTTAATAGCAGGACAGCGGACAGAATGAGAAAAGAAGCAGAAAACAGTAATATGTATCTTACAAACGGGGCACAGATAGCAATAATTGGGGGTGGTCCGGCAGGTTGCTTCTTTGCAAACTTTGCAAATCGTCTGGCTAAGCAGCTAGGGCTGGATGTCTCTGTAACCATATTTGAGCAGAGGGACTTCGCAAGACCTGTCAAATCGGGTTGTAACATGAGTGTCGGGGTGCTGGCCGAGAACCTGCTGCAGAAGCTGGACGATACAGGCATCTCCATACCCGACAGGTGTATACAAACGGAGATAGAGGGCTACCACTTCATTACACGTGAAGACCGTGTTTCTCTCTACCACCCCAAGCCCGGTCGCAGGCCTCGGATAGTGACGGTATTCCGGGGTGCTGGCCCGCTGCATTCGCAGTTTGAACTCGACGTAAGCTTTGACAACTTTATGTTGATAACGGCAAGGGAGCGTGGCGCAAATTTAATC
>JBHICS010000075.1:0-5753 GCA_046759685.1 Candidatus Brocadiales bacterium
GGGAAGTTCGAGCAGGCTCACGGTGGCACCCTCTTCCTTGACGAGGTGGGGGATATGAGCGCTAACACCCAGGCTAAGCTCCTTAGGGCCATTGAGGAGCAGAGTTTTGAGAGACTAGGTGGTGAAGAGACATTGCACGTAGATGTGCGGGTGATTAGTGCCACTAACAAAGACCTTTGTGAGGAGGTAAGGGCTGGAAGATTTCGTGAGGACCTTTACTATAGACTAAAGGTTGTAGAGATAGAGTTGCCGCCGCTGAGACAACGTCGGGGCGACATACCATTGCTGGTGCGTCATTTTCTGGAGCTTTTCTCGAGGAAGCACAATAAGGATGTAAGTAACATATCAAAAGACGCCATACAGTTGGTGATGTCCTATGACTGGCCCGGTAATGTCCGCCAATTGTCCAACGTTATAGAGAGTGCGGTTGTGATGGCGGAAGATTCTACCCTCACCCTGGAGGACCTCTCAGGCGAACTAAATCCGCCTCAGTCGGACCAAATACCGTCAGACCACACACTGTGTATAGATTATGACCTTCCCTTTAAGGAGGCAAAGAAGAGGGCGGTAGAGGCCTTTGAGAGGGAGTTTATCACCAGGAGTTTGGAGGAGCACAAGGGTAACATCACGCGAACGGCAAGTGCGCTGGGTATGCACCGCCAGGCGTTGCAACAAAAGATAAAAGAACTTAAGTTACGGCAGCAGACAGGAGTACGAGAATAAAAACATTTATGTTTGACTTTTTGTGGCTTCTATGTTTAAATTCTCTGCGACTAATCCAGAGGTGGCAGAAAGCCAGACCTAGAGGAGGTGAAGAATGAATGACAACTTTCGCAGGTACGTTGCAGAGGCGATTGGCACCTTTGCACTGGTGTTCATCGGTGCCGGTGCGATATGCACCGACTACTACCTGAAGAGTACTGGAGGTGCAGGCATAGGGCTTCTTGGTATCTCCCTGGCCTTTGGGTTTGTGGTGGCGTCGATGGTCTATGCCACAGGTTACGTTTCGGGGGGTCATATCAATCCTGCCATAACAGTGTCGATGTGGGTGACTAAGAGGATGGACACAAATCTTGCTGTTTTTTATATAGTTTCTCAGCTTGTAGGTGCAACGGCAGCTGGATTTATGTTGAGATGTATATATCCTGACGCTGTGGCCGCAGTGCATCTTGGAACCACTGCCCTTGCCCAGGGGGTTCCTGTGGCACGTGGTATTTTGATGGAGTTTGTAATCACCTTCCTCTTGGTGTTGACGGTTTTCTCTACTGCAATAGACAATAGGGCATCAAAGGCATTTGCCGGGCTTGCCATAGGTTTGGCGATATTTTTTGGCGTATTGATTGGTGGCCCTATAACGGGCGGTTCAATGAATCCTGCACGCACCTTTGGTCCTGCCATTGCATCTGGGTTTTTTATCAATCACTTTATCTACTGGGCGGGGCCGATACTTGGTGGGATAGCAGGAAGTATGTTTTATGAGAGGTTGCTTGCCGGGGGTCCAATCCCGATGGTTAAGGCGGCAGGCAGGCCTAGGAGGAGGTAGGGAGGTCCAGTATTAGAGGGATCTCTTTACAGTCTGGGAACTTGTAACACCTTACACATTCCGTCCATATTTTATGGGGTAGCCTCTCTTTCTCGACGATGCGAAAGCCGAGGCATTGGAAGAAGTCTGGTAGGTAAGTTAGCACAAAGAGTTTACTTATTCCTAGTTCCGTCGCTTCTCCCACGCATTCTTTTACCAATCTCTTACCGATGCCCCTTCCCTGGTGGGGTTCTTCTACTGCCAGCGACTTTATTTCAGAGAGGTCCTTCCAGAATACATGGAGGGCTGCACAACCCACTAGCCGTCCGTTTTCTACGTAAACAAAGTAGTCCCTGATGTTTTCATATATCTCCTGGAGTGAGCGGGGCAACATCAGGTCTTTTTCCGCAAAGTGGTTGATGATTCTAAGGATATCTTCCGCATCCTGTATATTAGCCTTTCTAATCATCCGAGGTCGTTGTGCCCCCTTATCCTGAAGCCGACCCCTAGCTCACAGGCTATCTGCTTGCATGCCTCGGTATCTAGCCCTGGGACATCCACAACACTTAGGGTAACCTCAGGGAATTTCTCTCTCGCCGTCCGGGCAAAATTAAGGAGGGCAGAGTAGGTTCTGTTACCGTACTTCGGTGAGCAGAGTTTTTTATAGTCTTCACTGTTTGCACTGTTCAGGCTAATACAAACGGAGTCTATTAGGCCCTCTAACACCTTAGAGGTTGATCTGCTGTTGAGCAGGTCGCCTTGCCCATTGGTGTTGAGCCGTATCTTTTTTGCGCCCTTTTCGCGAAGGTATTTTGCTACGGTCTCGATTACGTCTAATCTCTCTGTTGGTTCGCCGTAGCCGCAGAAGACCACCTCATCGTATCTTTTAACGTCTTCCATTTTTTCTATGGTGTTGATGATTTCTTGGGAGGAAGGTTCTTCGTCCAGCCCCAGGTAGTGCCCTTTTACGTAAGGGCTGTCCTCTCTGGGGCAAAAGCTGCATGAGTTTGGGCAACAGTTAGTGATGTTAAGATAAAGAGAGTTTCTTATTTTATAGGCAATTTTACCATTTTGTTTCTTATCCCTAGCGCCCAGACCGAAGAGTCCTAGGGCATTAAAGGTCGTGATTCTGGCAATATCGTCTTCAGAGAGGCCGTAGAGCCTTGCAAATACGGGCAAGACATACCTGAGGTATGCTGGTTCGTTTCTCTTGCCCCTTCTGGGCTGGGGCGCCAGGAACGGAGAGTCGGTCTCTAGGAGCAGCCTTTCTACAGGCACTGACTTAACGACCTCACGCAGCCGGTGTGCATTTGGAAAGGTGACTGTTCCGGCAAAGGATATGTAAAAGCCCATGCTGATGCACTCTTTGGCTGTTTCTTTAGAGCCACTAAAGCAGTGAAATGTACCCTTTAGTGGCCTCCCGGAGAATTTTCTTAAGATGTTGAGGCAGTCCTCTGTTGCCTCTCTGTTGTGTATGATGACCGGCAGGTCTAGTTCTAGGGCGAGTTCGAGGTGTCTTTCAAACAGGTGCCACTGGTCTTCTTTGGTGCTGTAGTTATAATGGTAATCCAGTCCGGTTTCGCCTATTGCAACCACCTTCGGCCCTTGTGCAAGGGCCTTTATTTCTTGCCAGTCTTTTTCTGTGCTAGATGTGGCGTCATGGGGATGTATTCCAACGCTGGCATAGATAAGGGGATATTCCTGTGCGAGGTCGAGTGCCCTTTTGCTGGATTGTACGTCGGTGCCCACCTCTATCAGGCGCTCTACCCCTTCTGATACAGCCCTATTGATGACTTCTTTACTGTCTTTCTTATAGTCTGGGAAGTTTAGGTGTGTATGTGTATCTACTAACATGCTTGATTAGGCCTTCAGAGAGAAAGCGCCTTTGATTAGCCTAACAACAGGAGCGCTTTTGCCTGTGCCGAGTGATACGGAGACAACATCGAAGCGGAATCTCTGCCCGGAGAGATGTCTTTCCTTGATGTATTTTTGTGCTGCCTTGTAGATGCGCCTCTTTTTTACCTCTGTTATCCTTACCTCCGGAGGACCGTATCTGTAGGAGAGACTGGATTTAACTTCGAGGAAGGCTATCACGCCTTTATCGTAGCCGATTATGTCAATCTCACTGGTGCCCGGGCTGTAGTTCCTTTGGAGTATCTTGTAGCCCTGTTTTTTTAGGAACTCCGTTGCTAGCCGTTCACCCTCAAGGCCGAGGGCCTTTCGGTCTCCTTTAATATACCTGCTCCTCTCAGGTGTATTAGTAATGGGGGGGTTAGGCCTACCTTGGTAAATCTAGGTAGACTATTTCTTTTCAACAAATTTTTCCTTCAGTCTGGTGGCTTTTCCTGTTCTCTCCCTCATATAGTAAAGCTTTGCGCGCCTTACCTTTCCTGATTTTGTGACCTTCACACTTATGAGCCTTGGGGAATGTACTGGGAATATGCGTTCGACCCCTTCTCCCTGTACGATTCTTCTGACAGTAAATGTCTTTTTTGTTCCACTTCCCTTTTTGGCGATTACCGTTCCGCTGAAGACCTGGAGGCGCTCCTTTTCCCCTTCTACAATCTTCGTTTGTACGTTTACTGCATCACCTATAGCGAGACGTGGAGTTTTGGTATTGGTTTGCTCTTTCTCCAGGGCGTCTATTATGTTCATGGTTTCTTCCTTTCCTTGTTAAGTTTCTATATTTAACACAGAGAGGGTGGGCTGTCAAGGATTCTGTCCCTAAGTCTTTCTGTTAGAGAAGTTAAGGATTGACATTTATTTGTGCTTATAGTATTTACTTTCGAGTGTAGATTTTTTACAGGTTTTTTTGAAAGGATTCTAGCCTAGGTGGAAGAGAGAAAAAAAGGTGGGCTAGACATATCGGTAGTGATACCTCTATTCAATGAGGAGGAGAACATACCCGAACTCTACAAGAGGCTGAAGGGTGTTCTTGAGGGGTTGAATAGGGACTACGAGGTCGTATTCATAAATGACGGCAGCACGGATAACACGCAGCGGGTACTCGAAGACATCTTTCGTGGGGATGAGAGGGTAAAGGTCATTGAACTGAGGACGAATTTCGGTAAGACTCCTGCCCTATCGGCAGGTTTTGACAACGCCGGAGGCGCGGTTATTCTCTCTATGGATGGTGACCTGCAGGATTGTCCAGAGGATATTCCAAAGTTCATTGAGAAGATGGACGAGGGTTACGATGTGGTAAGTGCCTGGAGGATGGATAGAAAGGAGCCCTTTCTGACCAGGAGGTTGCCCTCCAAAATAGCCAACTGGTGTATGGCAAAACTCTCTGGTCTTGACCTCCATGATTTCGGTAACGCCTATAAGGCTTATCGAGGGGAGGTCATTAAGGGTGTAAAGTTATATGGTGAGCATCACCGCTTTATTCCGGCCCTGGCAAAAAATGTCGGCGTGACTGTGGCTGAGGTGACGGTAAGGAACGAGCCCAGAAAGTACGGGGAGTCTAAGTATGGGCTGGGCAGGATCCCCAGGGTGTTTTTTGATATGATAACGGTTAAGTTTCTGTTAACCTATTCTACCAGGCCCCTGCACATTCTCGGGCCGATAGGCAGTCTTTTTGGCGTCATGGGGGTTTTTCTGGGCATGAGGCTGGCGTATCTGAAGATATTCTACGGAGAGCAACTTGGTACCAAGGTCTCTTTATCTGTGTGTGTTCTTTGCATCTTCCTTGCAGTGCAGATAATCACCTCTGGACTCCTGGCAGAACTGCTTGTGAGGATATATTACGAATCACAGGGAAAAGATATTTACACAATAAGGCGCGTGCTTGAGCACCAGACATGATGGGACTATACCTAAGTCTATTGAAGCATATCACTTATAACAACCTAAATTGGGTGCCTATGCCCGCTCTGTGCACCTTTTTGATTACATGGAGGTGTGAGCTAAAGTGCTCCATGTGCAGCATACCCGAGCGGGAGGACAAGAGGGAGATGGATACCGCTCAGATAAAGGCCATCTTCGACCAGCTGGACACGCTTGACGTGGTGAGGATTACGGGTGGTGAGCCATTTGTAAGGGATGACCTGGATGAGATTGTTCGACACATAATAAGGGTTTCTGACCCAAGTACAATAATGATAAACACAAATGGCATACAGACCGATAAGATAGTGGAGTTTGCCAAGGGTGTTGGTTCCCCCAGGTTTCACTTCAGGGTCTCGCTGGATGGTGTTGGGAGTCGTCACGATGAGATAAGGTGTTTTAAAGG
>JBHICS010000076.1:0-5724 GCA_046759685.1 Candidatus Brocadiales bacterium
ATACATGGCCTTAAGGTAAGCGGGGATCATAGCAGACTGCCAGTCATTTACGTGTATGACATCCGGCCTGATACCCAGAGACCTTACCGCCTCCAGTACGGCGCGAGAGAAGAATGTGAATCTCTTGCAGTTATCCTCATAACCTTGGCCCACGGAAGGGTCTACGTACAATTCATCCCTATCGTAATAGTCCTTATTTTCTATAAAGTATACGGGTACTTCCGCTCCGGGCAGGTACGCGGCGTGTACAAGGCCCGTTACCAACTTATTGTTAATGGGCACCGACGGCCTTACACCAGTCGGAGAGAGCTTGAAGTCGTCGTGCCTTACGTGCCTGTAGAGAGGCATGAAGATTGACACCTCGTGCCCAAGCCTTTTCAAGCTCTTTGGTAGAGAACCGGCTACGTCTCCCAGTCCACCTGTTCTGGCAAATGGTGCAACCTCTGGAGATACGAATACTATGTTCATTCAACCTTTTCCTTTCTTTCGCACCCCGCCTTTCTAAGGTATTCAGCAGCATTCTCCGGTGGTACCGGATTTATGTAGAAGCCTGTACCCCATTCGAAACCAGCCATCCGGGTCAATCTGGGAATGACCTCAATGTGCCAGTGGTAATAATCTAGCTCAGGCTGGTCAAATGGACTGGAGTGGACTATAAAGTTGTATGGAGGTTCTTCTAAGGCACTTTCCAGGTTACAGAGGGAAGACCTCAGTGTATCAGCAAGTTCCTCGACCTCAGACTTCTGTATATTCTCGAAGTGTGACGAATGGTTCTTGGGAACTATCCAGAGCTCAAACGGAAATCTGGAGGCAAAGGGCGCAAATGTTATAAAATGCTCGCCCTCCATTACCACCCTGGTTTTGGCGGAATTCTCCTGCACTATCATGTCACAAAAAAGGCACCTGCCCCTGTACTTATAAAATGTCATAGAGCCCTCCATCTCTGACGACACTACCAGGGGCACGATCGGGGTAACGATGAGCTGGGTGTGGGTATGCTCAAGACTCGCCCCGGCGGCTGCACCCACATTTTTGAACAGCATTCCGTAGATATACCTCTTGTCCTTTTTTATGTCCACCATCCGGTCCCTGTACGTCCAGAGCACTTCTTGTACGTGAGCGGAGTCAAGGGCGGTAATGGACACCTCGTGTTGCGGGCATTCTACTATCACCTCATGGGCGCCTATCCCGTTCATCAGGTCATATATGCCGTCGCCACGCTTTTGCAGGCCGCCCTCTCTTACCAGGGCGGGAAATTTGTTGGGTACAACCCTTACACTCCATCCCTTGGCATTGGGTTCGGTACCCTTCTTCCTATAGGCCATAATCTCTGGTGGTGTTTTGTCCTCGTTACCCTCACAGAACGGACAGAAACCACCGCCTTTTATGCTGTGCGATGGCGGCTTAAAGTCGGTGGGCCTAAGGGCCCTCTCTGTGGCAATAATCACCCAACGTCCTGACACTGGCTCTTTTCTTAGTTCTGGCATGTGGGCTCCTTTTTATACCTACCCAGGGCATCTTTAAAGATCCACGGCAGGCACGCCAAAGTTGAAGACATAGCGATTAAAGGAAATCTCTTCGCTTACGCTGCTAGGTACTTTTATCTCCCCACAAGGGACCCGTGTATACCATAAGTATCTGACAACACATCGGTTATAAGTCGCATAGCGCGGGCTTTCCAAGAACTGATTTTAAAATCCATGTGCACCAAAATCAAGTAGAAAGGGTGTAGGTATGCTCAGCCCTTGGGTTGTTCCTTTGGATGGGCTATCTTCGGCCAGTAGTTTGGGTATTGGAATCTTGAGCTGTGTTCCGGGTCGTGGCAGGTATCACAGGCCGTGGGTTCTAGTTTGCCGTAGCCCTCGGCCTTAAGCCCCTTCAGGGCCATTTCTACGTGTTGGCTACCTGGGCCATGGCAGCCCTCACACCCAATGCCCTTTAGTTCGGGTGTCTTCTCCGGTGACGTGAAGCCACTCTCGTAATAGAGACCGGTGACATGGCAGGACACACATTCAGGGTCATATTCGTGCCCCACCCTGACCATGGTCTCATAGGCTTGGGCGTGGGTAGTCGCCTTCCAGTGCAGGAAGATTGCCTGGTGACACGTGCCACAGACGGTGTTGCCTGCGTAGGTGAATCCCTCGGCAAGGGAAAATCTCTCTACCTTGCTCAGGAGGTCTTCGTCCTTTAGCCTCTGCTGATAGTTGTTGAGGTGTTCGAGCATTTGATCAGAATCCGTATAACGGCCATCCAGTTTAATCATCTCCAGGCGTGTCTTTCCGTCACGGGGCCGATAATGGAGCAACCCGATATGTTTTCCCTTATTCCCGGGTGTTGCTACTAATGTATCACCAACTGTCGAAACTGTAGGGTGGTCTATGTTATGACCTGATACGATGAGTTGGAATTCCGGAAATGCATCGGCCAGCCTTGTTGACTCCTCAAGGTCTGCATGCGACAGAAGAATTAATAGGTCTACACCTTCGAGTTTCTTGATTAATGGGCCAATTGCCTCGGAAGGGGGTATTATTTCCACCCACCCGGGTGTGGCCCCAAGTAGTTTTGGGGAGAGTATACCCACAAGACCTATCCTTATCTCTCTGTCATTCACCACGATATCTTTGACAATATACGGGTGTATATTTATGCCCGGCACACCTGACAGCAGGACGTTGGAGGAAAGCAGCTTAACCGGGCTTGCGTAGAAGACGTAGCTGAGCACCTCCGGTCCCATCTCAAGGTCCTTTTCGCCCAGATTGTGGAGTGCGTATTGCATCTCTCCAAGGGCCTGAACCAGTGTCTCCATTTTAATCTCATCTTGTCGCTTCCTGTGCCCGGTGAGGTCCCCCAGGCTTATGGGCAAGACTGACTGACTGTCCCGCTGTACGGACATGAACAGGCCATGTCTCTTGGCGATACCACCAATGGGCTTTTGTTCACAGCCACAGGGCTCAAGGTATCCTGCCTCCTCCCCACTAATGGCTATGATAAGCTCCGTACCATCATTTTGCGGATTATACGAAGCATCGCAGGCATGACTTATGCAGAGGAACATCAATGTAAAAAAGAGAATAAGGCCCAATGGTCTCATCAGCCTTCCCTAACAACACCATAGATGGGGACTGTTAGAAGTGGTTGGTCCTTACTGGTAGTGTGTATTTGGATGCTGCCTTCGAGTCTTCCAACCGGCACGTCTTTGCCAAGGATAACCTCCAACCTGTGGAAGTAATTGGCGTTGTCGGGTATAAGGTGCAGACTGAGGTAATCGGGCTTAACGTCAAATTCCTCCAGCTTCACATCCTTGTTGTGCACGGTAATCAGTATCTGTCTCATGGCCACCTTGCCCTTCCGCACCGCACCATAAGAAATCTTGGTTGGGAAGACAGACACATCACTTACTACCTCTCCAAAGAACGGTATGGTTACGACAGGCTGTCTCTTGCTGTTGGTAAATACCTGAACGTCTCCCGCGAATCTGCCGAGAGGCGCATCCTTATAGGTGGACATCTTAAGCAGGTAGGCATTTTCGCCGTCTTTCTTTTTAAAACGAGGCTTCAATACGGGACTGGTCGATCTAACCTTGGTAACCTTCAGCCTTAGATCTGTCCGGGGCTTTATCTCAACCTCCTTGGTGGTGGATTGCCCAATCTTTATCTGGTCAAACCATAGGCTCCGCGGCTCTGCGACAACCTCTTCCAAAACGTTTGCCTTTATGGTTAAGACATAGTGCGGCGTCTCAGGGTCATTAGAGTAGACGGTCACGGTCTTGCGGACAGGGCCGACGAAGATATTTGTCTTGAAGGTTACCCCTATCTCCGCCACGGTTCCTGGTTGTATGGTCTTCTGAGAGGGTGCCGCCGCCGTACAGCCGCAGGAGGCCTTTACGTTTTCTATTGTCAGGTCACCTGCGCCGTCATTTCTGAACATAAATCTATGGCCCACCTTTTCGCCCTTATAGACATTGCCGAAGTTATGCGAGTCTTCTTCAAAGACTATGCGAGGGGCCTCCCCGGCCTCCGCCGACCTGAGTGAGCCTTCTCCAACCCATAAGGATATGCAGGCTACGAGGCATAGAAAGAGGTATGTGGCAGTTACACGCATGGTTAACGACAATTGCTTACAAAACTATATAAGCCTCTACAGTAGGACATGATACTTCAGTCTCCCCCAGATGGTCAAGGGATAAAGAGAACGCCGCCAAACTAGTGTGGAGCATATAGACATGGGGTAAGGCTTTTAACGTCTCTTTTTGTCTTCTCAAAGATAATTGGCCTCTGGAGAACCTTTGACAAGGCTCATTTTCCAATCCACATGTCTAATCCAGTAGTGCCTTGTTGAATCCAGTCATTTACTTTATTGAGCGAAGTGGTAGATTTTAACATATCAGAAGTGAGCGTGTAACGTCCCTTTTGAATACTCGAAGTTTAAAAAATTGCTGAAGCTGCGGTATCTGGAGAGAAACACAATGACGTACGAAGAACAAGACTATGGAAAAGTAATCATAGAAAAATTAGAGGCAATAGAAGACTTCCTTAAATCATTCATGCCCAGCCTGCAAGAACCACACCATGAGAAAGGAAGAAGAGTCCGGGTTCGCGCTGGCGTCCGTGGCAGAATCATCGAATGGACTAACAAAAAGAAGGTAGAAGTGGGCGACCTCCTCTGTACTATTCAAACGGACATAATAGACCCAGATCCATGGAATATTTATAAAGTCTACGCCCGTGTCTCAGGTACCCTTTACATCAGGGTAGCAAGTGGATTGGTGAACGCAAACACGGTTATTGCGGAAATAGAGCCAGACACCGCTCAAATCTAAGTAAGCCAACTACGCCGAGGGCGAGTCTCCGCCAGAGGGCGGGCTTCGCTGCCGGCACGGTCAGGACTGCAGTCCACCAGCCCGTCGCCATCATCGTCTATATCACTCAACCGCAGTTGACGGGCATAAGATATTTGCTGAGACGTTTGTATCCCGAACCGTTGCCGAGGAGCCTTGTGGACTTGCATTACTATCTCGAACGATTACGCTAGTGTCCAGAATTAAGGCATTATTATCTATCCCTGAAGTGTTGGTGTCACCTAGAAAGTCGCAAAAGGGGTCTATAGAGCCATCAGGCTCAAGCTTCAAGACCCAAATGTCCTCTTTTCCAACGCCGAAGGACTCTGTACTACCAGCCACTATGTACCCCCCATCACTGGTCTGCCGGATGGAACGGGCTACATCCATACCACCTCCCCCATAGGTCTTCTGCCATTCCACAGTACCATCAGGCGTAAGTTTTAAAACCCATATGTCAAGGGTCACCTCATTTCCTATATTGAAGGCCCCTGTGCCACCAGCCACTATGTACCCTTCGTCGCCGGTCTGCTGTACGGAAACAGCCCCATCTATACCACCTCCCCTATAGGTCTTCTGCCACTCCACGGTACCATCAGGCTCGAGCTTCAAGACCCAAAGGTCCTGCCCCTCAGCACCGAAGGACCATGTCCAGCCGACAACTACGTACCCACCGTCACTGCTCTGCCGGATGGACTCGGCCTGATCTGAATCACCTCTCCCGTAGTTCTTCTGCCACTCCACAGTACCATAGGGCCCGAGCTTCAAGACCCAAAGGTCTGCATCTCCAGTGCTGAAAGAGGTTGTGTAACCCGCCACTACGTACCCCCCATCACCGGTCTGCTGGACGGACTCGGCCACATCCTTACCAAATCCGCCATAGGTCT
>JBHICS010000077.1:0-5711 GCA_046759685.1 Candidatus Brocadiales bacterium
ATCCAATGACAAGAGAATGCCGCACGAGAGGATTGAGCTCATACGTCAGATTCGACCGGACATGATACTCCTATCGGGCGGCACTGATGGCGGTACGGTTACCCACGTAGTGGAACTTGCGGAATACATTGCAGCCGCCAACCCCAGGGCACGACTGGGTACTACGTTCAAGCTGCCCGTGGTCTACGCCGGTAATAAGGACGCCAGAGAAAAGGTAAGCGACAGCTTAGAGGAAAAGACCAGCCTGCATATCACAGAGAACATCCGTCCCACCCTGGATACGGAAAACCTGATGCCGGCTCGACAGGCCATACAAGAGCTCTTCCTTGAACACGTGATGGCCCACGCCCCCGGTTATAAGAGACTGATGACGTGGACCTCTGCCCCGATAATGCCCACCCCTGGCGCAGTCGGCTCCATAATTGAGAGTGCAGCCAGAAGGAATAATATCAATGTAGTTGGAGTTGATGTAGGCGGGGCAACCACAGACGTATTCTCCGTCTTTGACGGCAACTTCACCCGCACAGTGAGTGCAAACCTGGGTCTAAGTTACAGTGTGTCCAACGTGCTGGCCGAGGCGGGGGTAGAGGATATAATGCAATGGGTCCCCTTTGGTATAGATGAGTCAGACCTCCGCAACAGAATTAAGAATAAGATGATACGTCCAACTACAATACCTCAGCTACTGGATGAGCTGAAGATAGAGCAGGCGATCGCCAGAGAGGCGTTGAGCCTTGCATTCGAACAACACAAGTCTCTGGCAACAAGGTTAAAAGGGGTTCAGAGGGCCAGGGATATATCCCAGGTATTTCGTGCAGAAGAAGAAGAGACACTGGTGGACATGCTTAAGCTGGACCTCCTTATAGGAAGCGGCGGCGTATTGTCGCATGCCCCAAGGCGCTCACAGGCCATGATGATGCTCATAGACGCCTTCGAGCCGCAGGGCGTTACACGTATCGCCGTTGACAGTATATTCATGATGCCCCACCTTGGGGTACTCTCTGCCGTCCACCCAGAGGCCGCCCAAGAGGTATTTGAGAAGGACTGTCTGGTGCACCTGGGTCCTTGCGTGTCTGTTATTAATACCGGGAAATTTGGTGAGAAGTGCCTGAATGTAAAGATTATAATGCCCAACGGGAAGGTAATAGAGGATACCCTCTCCTTCGGAGAAATAAAGCTGTATCCACTATCTGCCGATGAGGAGGCCGACATAGAGATTAATCCCACGAGGCCTTTCAATCTAGGCAAGGGGATGGGTTCGGCAGTTAAGGAGAAAGTCCGTGGAGGTGTCGTCGGCCTTGTAATTGATGCAAGAGGCAGGCCCCTCAGCATACCTGCCGCTAAGGATAAAAGGATGCGCCAGCTAACTAGTTGGGCCAAGTCCCTGGACGCATACCCTGCCTGATATCTTTTGTTAGGAAAAAACCCTTATGGCTCACGCATATACCCCTGGACTGAGGGTCGCTGAAAGGGTAACGGTACGGAAACACCGTGTCTTACCCCTGCCGGGTAAGACCCTTGTCAAGGTCGGAGACAAGGTGGGGTCAGAGACCATTGTGGCCAGAACGGAGATGCCGGGCAAGGTCTTCTCCACAAACGTGGCTGGGCGCCTTAGCATACCACCCGGCGACGTGCTCAAATATATGCTCAAGAAGGAAGGTGATTCGGTCGAGAAGGATGAAATAATAGCAGAATCAAAATCATTTATATCGTGGCTCAAGGCGACCTGTTTTTCCCCAATAAAGGGCACCATAGAGAGCATATCAAGCATTACTGGGCAGGTTCTGCTGAGAGAGCCCCCTCAGCCCCTTGAGGTGTGGGCCTATATTGACGGCACCGTGGTGGATGTGATGGAAGGTGAGGGGGTTGTGGTCGAAAGCACCGCCTCCTTTATCCAGGGCATTTTTGGTATCGGCGGTGAGACGGTAGGCACACTGGAGATGGCCGTAGAGTCCGCAGATGAACTATTGACCACAAAAAGTATTAAGGAGTCCCACAAGGGCAGGATCTTGGTTGGCGGCTCGCTGGTGCGCAGGGATGCATTGGAGAGGGCGGCAAAAGTTGGCGTTAAAGGTGTAGTAGTAGGGGGCATATTCGACGAAGACCTGAAAGAGCTTCTGGGATATGACCTGGGAGTGGCAATTACCGGGTCTGAGAATATAGGCCTGACACTTGTGGTTACAGAGGGCTTTTCAAAGATAAACATGGCCCAGAAGACGTTTGAATTACTCAGGAGTAATGCAGGTACCAAGGCATCCATCAATGGCGCCACCCAGATACGTGCGGGGGTCTTGAGGCCGGAGATAATAATCCCGCTTGGTGGTGAGGCAGACATAGGTGGTGTCTCCGAAGGTGAGGAGGTGGAAGGAGGCATGGGGGTAGGCGATATGGTGCGTATAATAAGAGAACCTTATTTCGGAAAGATAGGAAAGGTGAAGAGCCTACCGGTACAACCACAAGCGATAGAGACAGAAACCAAGGTAAGGGTGGTCGAGATAAGGTTTCCAGATGATTCAACTGTTGTTATACCAAGGGCAAACGTGGAAGCGATTAAATTCTGAGTATCTTTTCGGTACTGGTTTATAATGAGATTAATAGCCTTTTTGCTGTGCACATTCTTAATTGTGGTCTTCTCTGGCCCGGTTGCCAGTTCGCAGGGCTTATCTGCAGAAACAGAATTAACCGAACTGGCGCTGCCAGAAGACCTGAAGGCCTTTGACATCCCAAACGATGCCGGCGGGAGTCTTGGTCTTAGCTGGAGTGTGTCACCAAGTGATTCGCCCGACGTGGATTATGTGATTTACATCTCCATGTCAGAGGACGGCCCCTGGCATGAGGCCATTAGAGTCATGTCCACAACCAGCTATAAGAGCGATGCCCCAGGGATCTTTGGTTTCCGTAAAAAGCAAAGAAACTTTCACTTCGTCATGGTTGAACCCAGAAGGATACTGCCTGAGGCCAGGGACAAGGAGAATAAGAAGGCCCCTTATTACTTCAAGCTAGCCATGGCTAAGGGAGAGTATGTTGTAGAGCTTGACGAGGTTGTCTCTGCACGGGCCAAAGGAAACTGGTTTGACCTCTCAAAACTCAACAACCTTATTATTATGCTAGTCTTTTCAGCGCTGGTGCTCGCCTTTATAGCCCGCGCCAGAATGCATCCCGGAATGTTTCTTAGGAAGATAAGCGGGCTTGATGCAGTGGATGAAGCGTTGGGAAGGGCCACAGAGATGGGCAGGCCGGTGCTGTTCGTCCACGGCCTGACCCCAATAGGCAGCATATCTACCCTTGCTGCCATAAACATACTGAGCAGGATTGCCACCAGGGTTGCCGAATACGACACCGTGCTAAAGGTGGTTAACAACGACCCCATTGTCCTTACCATCAGCCAGGAGGTAGTAAAGGAGTCATATATGGAGGCAGGGAGGCCCGATGCCTATAATCAGGACAATGTGGTCATGGTGGCCTCAGAGCAGTTTCCTTATGTGGTGGCAGTTAGCGGCATAATGACCAGAGAGAGAACGGCCGCCAATTTCTTTATCGGGTTCTTCTATGCCGAATCTCTGCTACTGGCCGAGACCGGTGCCGCCACAGGGGCAATCCAGGTAGCCGCAACAGATTCCTATACACAGCTGCCATTTTTCATAACCACCTGCGACTATACCCTGATGGGTGAGGAACTCTACGCCGCAAGTGCCTACCTGTCACGGGAACCCATGCTCTTGGGAAGCCTCCGTGCCCAGGATATCGGTAAGGCCGTTATCATAGTGGCATTATTCTTCGGAACCATACTGTCAAGCTTTGGTATAAATTTTATCACGAATATCTTAACAGGGTTTTGATTCTCTGTGGATGCGTAGTTGCCTGTAGTGGCACACGGTTACGTCGGAAGCGGATATGACTTTGGCATGACCCCGCCATGCCCATTTTTTGATGAAGCTGTAGCGTCCGACCCCTGATTCAATCAGGGGCGCATCGGACGAATAAAAACGTAGGGACAGACATTTAGGTCTGTACGCAAGTGCTGGCACGGCTAGACATGCACAAAACAAAGTCACATTAAAGGATAATCTACCTTTGATTGACCTCGCATTACATGTTCATAAGCCTTATCAAAGGAGATAGGACTTGCCCTTTCTGAGAAGAATTGTACCGCTGGCCATATGCTTTGTTATGGGTGTGATGCTGACCTTTCAGTACTACGTACCCCATCCGCTCTCTCGCTACTTTCTTGAGCTTATGACACGATGGGACAAGATAATAGCGGGCTTTGCCGTGTTTATAGGTGCCTACAGTCTTTTTCACCTCCACTACACCAGGGTCAGGCGCAAGGTCGCCGGATGGGGTTACAGCATCTTTGTCTTCATAGGCGCCTTTATAATGCTTGTATTTGGGCTTTATAACGACGGCGATGGATTCTGGATGGGCAAAAACGAGGACACTATGTTTGACTGGCTATACATTTACGTGCAGGTCCCTGCCGGTGCCACCATATTCTCCATACTTGCCTTCTTTATGGCCTCTGCTGCCTACAGGACGTTCAGGGCCAGGACGATTGAGGCTGCCCTGCTACTGGTGGCGGCGATTATAGTGATGCTGGGCAGGGTACCTATTGGTGCACTCATATCCCAATACCTCCCGATAGCCTCTGATTGGATAATGGGCGTACCTAACCTGGCCGCAAAGAGGGGGATACTCATTGGGGTAAGCTTAGGCGCCATTGCTACCTCTGTAAAAATAATCTTCGGTATAGAGAGGCAATATCTTGGGGGAGGGGATTAATTGCTGCAGAAGTTATTGAACATAGATAGACGTATAATATTCGCCTTCGTAGCGGCAGCGGTCGTTATATCACTACTCCTGAGTTTTAACCTGCCTATACCTGCCACGCCTCCAGTGAAGAGTATCTATGACAAGATTGACACCATGCCGTCAGGCGCACATGTGCTAATTGCGTTTGACTACGACCCGGCGGCAAAGGAGGAACTCCAGCCCATGGCCTTGGCCCTCTTACATCATTGCTACCGTAAGAAGCACAAGGTAATCGGCCTTACCCTGTGGCCAGGGGGGACAGGACTGGCGGAACAGGCCATGACGTCTCTGGCAGCCGAATATGATAGAAAGCTTGGAGAAGACTACGTCTTTCTGGGTTATAAGCCGGGAGTAGCCTCGCTAATTATAAACATGGGTGAAAACCTCTACACCGCATTTCCTAAGGATTTCTATGGGAATGATACCCGGACCATTCCTGCCCTCCGGGGAGTGGAGTCGCTGAAGGACATAGAGTACGTAATTGACCTTGCTGCTGGTGCAACCGTCGAGATATGGATAGCATTTGGAAAGGAGAAGTATAAGTTTGATATGGGGGCCGGTTGTACGGCTGTCATAGGCCCTGACCTCTATCCGTTCCTGGACTCACGCCAGATAAACGGACTGATGGCAGGTCTGAAGGGCGCCGCAGAGTACGAGGTACTGGTCAAACACCACGCGCAGGCAGTTGAAGGCATGCGGCCGCAGAGTGTGACACATGCACTGATTGTGGTGTTCGTTATCTTTAGTAATGCGGTGTTCTTTGCCAGCGGTGGGTTGCGCACCATACGTGGGGGATTTAGAAGGTGAATAGGAGCGTAGACTTCTGGATACTTGTAGGAACGCTGGTGGCCTTTACTGCAGTAAACGTCTTCTTTTTCCTTTTAGGCAGTTTCGGGATAAAC
>JBHICS010000078.1:0-5707 GCA_046759685.1 Candidatus Brocadiales bacterium
TTTTAAACAAAAAGGGGGGGGTGGGCAAGACCGCCTCTGCTATCAATATAGGGATGGCCTCAACGATGCAGTTGATACCCTTCATGACAAGGTCAGTAAGGGCAAATAAGAAGTAAGCGGCCTGCAGTAGCAGGAGACACAACCCCCAACCCACCTATTACCTAATATAAACTTGCGCCTCAGAAAGTCCAGAAACTCCTGAAATTCCCATCCAAGATTTACCACAAGGTCCCTGGTACACATGTGGACCAAGGATAAGGGGGGGTATAAGCACAGAAAAGAGGCCCTTCAAAGACAGGCAAAGTCAACCTTTCTGAAAGGCCCCTATGTCTTTGTGTCTAAAGAGGCTGGCATGGCATTTATGCAAAAGTTTTATGGGGATGGACACTTTTTGGACACCTGGACAAAAAACAAGGACTCAGGGTTTAGCCCTAAGTCCTTTAGTAAAAAATGGTAGCGGGGGTGGGATTTGAACCCACGACCTCCGGGTTATGAGCCCGACGAGCTACCAGACTGCTCTACCCCGCGATTTCACAACCTAATATACCACAAAAACATCTTCTGTCAAGGCAATGATTTAGACAAGGTCTTTATAAATTTTATTGTTGACATCGGTTTTTATTATTCTATACTTTGTAGGATTTTAAGTTGAGGAAGGTGTTGATTCTCGAAAACTTTGCAAAAAGGGGGGTAATAATGAGAAAAGGCTTACGATTTATCCTGCCTTTATTCGCTCTATTATTCCTCTCTGCCGGTTGTGCTACACACAGCCACGACCTTGCCTACCAGAACAACGACCCCTTTTATCAAGGGGAAGAAGACAACGGGACTTACGGGGAAAAGACACCACTCGACCGCGTCATGCAGCTTGACCCTGGGCAGCGCAACCAGGAGTATTCCCCAACATTTCTCACGGACCCCCCGAGAAAGATTGCCATCCTGCCGTTTGAAAACCTGGAGGGAGGGGACTTTAAGCTAAACGGGGTGCCTATCCCCGGCCGCGATAACGAGGAAAGGGAGAACAAGAGCTGGACCAACTCTAACAGGTTGAGAAAGTTCTTCTTCGCATATATGTCGCTAAGGGAATTTGAGCTCATTAGCCTCCTGGAGACAGACGCCATATTAAAGGAATTGGGCATAACCAACCCGGAAAGGCTGTACAGCGCAGACCCATGTGACCTTGCTTCGGCCTTGGGGGTGGATGCCTTGGTATACGGAAAGGTAACCCACCACAGGGCCCATTATTTCTTCCTGTTTTCCCAATTGGCCGTTGGCCTATCGCTGAAGTGCATCTCCGGGGAGGACGGCAGCGACCTGTTTGAGGTGAGCGAGGTAAGGCGCGACAACAAGATCAGTGTGGCACTGAACCCCATAGACATGGCAGCAGCATCTGTACAAAATCTCTTCAGTATGCGAAACCTCCATATGGCCAGGGCCGCTGACGAGGTCTGCCGGGAGATAGTTTCAAAGATTCCAGTCGCTGAGTTGGTTCTGAAGGAGAGGGAGCTATACTGGAAGGAACTTGTCGCCTCCAACCAAAGGATACAAGCTATCAAGGAGAAGATAGCCATTGCAAACGGCGATGAGGCAGAACTCTTGACCGATGGCGGCGTTGTGGTGGCCAAGGAGGATGGCACTGTTGACACGGCAGACATTAACATTAAATCGGATGAAGGCAAGGAGACCCTCGAGGGAGTAACAGAGGGGGTACAGCTTGCCAATGCTGACGGTGTAGTAAGGGCAGCAGAGTCCGCAACCCTTTTGGCTCCGCAGATAAATGACCACATCTTGGAAGAGGCCAAAGAATCTGTGACTGCTGGGTCAAAAACGATTGCAGGCGCAATGGCCCCCGACAGCTTCACCTACACCTTATCTGTCCCCGGGCTAGCTATGGACGTAGCCCCTCATGTCGTTACGGAGGTGCCCATGGAAAAAATTGCCCGGGCAAATATTGTCTACAGGGGTAAAGATGAAGACACCCTAAACGCCGATGCCGCCGCGACAGAGATTGATGCCTCCGATATTATCTACAGCAATAAGGGTGTGCTCGCAGACATCCAGACAGAGATTAAAGGCAATAAAGATGGTGAGGGTATTGGTGAAAACGAGATAGAAGACTTAATGAATGAAATAATAGAAATGAGTATATCCGACATTATCTACAGCAGTAAAGACCTGCCTTCAGATGGCACACCCGAAGCCCCTCACCAGGATGTAACTCAAGAGAAAGACCTTCCTTCAGATATCGAAGTGTAGGGGTATAGATAACAGCGGTATGTTTCCACAATAGTTAGCCCTCTAAGTTCAGTAGTTCAGGTCTGTAACAACATATTTACACGCACTAATTTCCCCCTATTTCTCTTTAAATCCAACTATTTTTCTGATAATATCTTTGTAGTTAAGTGGTTAGTGCAGTCTCTCTGGACAGGGATTTGAATTGGTACTTGTAATCGACAACTATGATTCCTTCACCTATAATCTGGTTCAATGCGTGGGAGAGCTAGGTAGGGAGGTAGAGGTCTTTAGAAACGATAGGATTACCGTCGAAGAGATCGAGAGAAAGTCTCCCAAGCACATAATTATCTCCCCAGGTCCATGCACACCAAAGGAAAGCCGTGTCTCCAACGATGTAATAAAACACTTTGCCGGGAAGACGCCCATACTTGGCGTATGCCTGGG
Organism: Candidatus Brocadiales bacterium; assembly: GCA_046759685.1. GTDB lineage: Bacteria > Planctomycetota > Brocadiia > Brocadiales > Bathyanammoxibiaceae > JBHICS01. Next base: position 2,680 of record JBHICS010000078.1, read on the forward strand.
GCACCAATGCATTGCCTACGCATTTGGAGGTGATGTGGTAAGGGCCCGGAGGTTGATGCATGGAAAGACCTCCATGGTACATCATGACGGGAAGACTATTTACAAGGGCCTGCCTAACCCCTTTGAGGCCACGCGCTATCACTCCCTCATAGTAAAGGAGGAGAGTATACCCGATTGTTTCGAAGTAACGGCTAGGGCGGACGAGGACGAGGTCATGGGCCTAAGGCACAAGGAATATGTGCTGGAAGGTGTCCAGTTTCATCCGGAATCCTTCCTCACGGAAGTCGGGCCGAAGATAATACAGAACTTCTTTGAACTCTGAAGTGTACTTTGAAGAGTTTTGGTGACCGTCTCATAGAGGTGCTAAAAGAGAAGGGTAGCCCCGCAGTAGTGGGCCTAGACCCTCAACTAAGATCATTACCGCCAGAAATAAAGACCAAAAACTTCGAGCGTTATGGAAAAGGGCTTAGGGGCGCCAGCCGGGCCGTGCTCGAATTTAACCGCCGCATTCTAGACATCATATCCCCACATGTAGGCGTGGTAAAGCTTCAGATTGCATTCTACGAGGCCCTAGGCCCACATGGCATTGATTCCTATCAGAAGACCGCTCGCCTTGCCCTAAAAAAGGGGCTTCTTGTTATTGGTGACATTAAGCGCGGTGACGTAGAACATACTGCAGTTGCCTACGCCCAGGCACATTTAGGCAAGGTAAATATAGATGGCCTCACTACCCAGGGATATGGTGCGGACGCCGTAACGCTTAACCCTTATCTTGGAAGTGACAGCATCTCACCCTTCCTCAAGATGGCAAAGGCCTATGGTAAAGGGGTCTTCATTGTAGTTAAGAGCACAAACCCCTCTTCCAAGGACTTCCAGGACAAGCGATGCGGTACGGAAAGACTCTGTGAACTTGTGGCTAGGAAGGTGGATAATTGGGGTGGCGGTCTTGTGGGCAAATCGGGTTACAGTGCTGTGGGTGCAGTGGTAGCTGCAGGTTCACCGGCTCTAGGAAAACGCCTGAGACGTCTTATGCCCCGGGCCTTTTTCCTAGTACCAGGCTACGGGGCCCAGGGTACAAAGGCAGAAGATATAAGCCCATACTTCAACACCGACGGCTACGGGGCCATCGTCAGCTCATCTCGGGCGATAACATTTGCATATGAGAACCCGTTATGGAAGAGAAAATATGGCGTTAAGGACTGGGAGAAAGCGGTAGAGGATGCCGTCCTCAAGATGCGGCAGGACATATCGCGGTTGGTTGGTAAGGGTAATAAATGACAGACAACAATCTGTTCAGGGATAAAAAGATAACGGTTATGGGCCTTGGCCTCTTTGGCGGAGGCGCCGGTCTTGCCCGTTTCTTGGTCCACCAGGGGGCCAAGCTTGTCATTACCGATCTCAAGAGCGAAGGGCAGTTGGCATCCTCACTGGCCACACTAGATGGGCTGCCCGTGGAACTCCACCTCGGGGGGCACAGGGAAGAGGACTTCAAGGACGTGGACATGGTGATGGTTAACCCTGCCGTACCGAGGGATTCAAGGTTTTTACAAATGGCAAGGGAAAACAACGTCCTCCTAGAGACAGAGATGAACCTGTTTTTCAAGCTTTGCAGTGCTCCCATACTGGGGGTGACGGGAACAAAGGGTAAGTCAACAACGACTGCCCTAATTGGCGAGATGCTCAGCCATCAGGGACGTAGGATATGGGTGGGGGCAACATCGGCCTTGGCTATTCACTCCTTGAACGTATAGACGAGATAGAGACAAACGACCTGGTTATATTGGAACTCTCCAGCTTCCAACTGGAGGATTTGAGGAAGTTGGGCGTGTCCCCCCACGTAAGTGTCATTACCAACATTGCACCAAATCACCTGGACCGACACGAGAGCTTCACCGAATATATAGAGGCAAAGAAGAATATAATCCACTTTCAGGGCCCTGAAGACTATTGCATCATGAACCTAGATGACCAAGAGCTTAGGAAATGGTCTGGTGACACAAGGGCAAGGGTCTTGTGGTTTAGTACCAAAGAGATTGTTGAATCTGGGGCCTTTTTACAAAATGGAAGCGTTATTCGTCTGCACCTAAAAGAGAGAAGACCGGCAGAAATGGAGGTGTCTTGCCTTCCGGATGTAAAGATTCCTGGTGCACACAATGTGGCAAACATACTCGCTGCCTCATGTGCGGCCTTCCTGATGGGTGCGGGAGGCGAACACATAGAAAGGACACTAAGAGAGTTTTCTGGCCTTGAGCACCGGCTGGAGTTCGTTTGTGATATAGATGGGGTGCGCTACTATAATGATTCAATTGCCACAACCCCTGAGTCGGCTATTGCCGGCATCAGGGCCTTTGAGGGGCCAGTAGTGCTTATCGCAGGAGGCTACGACAAAGGAATACCGTTTGCCTCCCTTGCGGAAGAGTGTGCGAAACGTACTAAATGTGTTATACTTATGGGAAGAACTGCACAAAAGATAGGTAAACTGATTGCTGGAGCAAGGGGGGTGGGTAATACCCCGGAAATCCTCTTTGCCTCGTCCCTTGAGGAGGCCGTAAGGCTTGCCAGGAATTCGTCCCAAATGGGCGATACAGTATTACTGTCACCCGCCTGTGCAAGCTACGATATGTTTGTCAACTTTGAGGACAGGGGCAGACAGTTCAAGGCCCTGGCTAGAGAAGCTAAGCAAGGTGAAGCTGCTCGGAGTACAAGCCGTCAAAACCTTTTGTAGGACATAGAAGAGAGACATATTTTACTGGGATACCTGCCGTATGAGCCATCAGAACACAGAAAAGAAAAGAAGTGCAGTCAGACTGGTAAGGCACCTTCAGGAGAAGGGTCATAGGGCGCTCCTTGCCGGGGGGCTTCTTCTCCCTTCGGCTTCCGCTCCGGAGGCCAGGGGTCCTCAGGGGCATCGATGTCTCCCTCTGGGAACGTAGAAAACGTTCCGCTGGAAGCTTCCGGCTGAAGGCTGACCTCCGAAGAAAGGAGAGGCGTGGGGAACGAGCCGGTGTTAGAGATCAAGAACCTGGCC
>JBHICS010000079.1:0-5700 GCA_046759685.1 Candidatus Brocadiales bacterium
CACCTCTTTATACTTAGAGGACAATTCTTTTACAATTAGTGCATTTACCGGACTTACCATATCATCCCTACACTGCCACGTTAACGCCGGGGCTCATTGTTGAGGAGATCGTTACCCTTTGCACGTAGGTGCCCTTAGCAGAGGCGGGTTTAGCCGCTACTATATGACCTACAAACGACTCTATATTTGATACGAGGTCTTCTGTACTGAATGAGAGTTTTCCGACCAGGACGTGCACATTGCCACCTGCGTCGTTCCTAAACTCTATCTTTCCGGCCTTGAATTCCTTCACAACCGTCTCCACATTGTCAGAAACCGTCCCTGACTTGGGCGATGGCATCTTTCCCTGTGGACCTAATACCCTTCCGAGTTTGCCTATCTGCCGCATCATGTCCGGGGTTGCTATGGCCACATCAAAGTCCATCCACCCCCCCTCTACCTTCTTTACCAGTTCCTCAGCTCCAGCCTCCACAGCGCCAGCCTTCTTGGCCTCTTCGGCCTTCTCGCCCTTGGCAAATACCACCACCTTGAGCTCTTTCCCTATCCCCTTTGGTAGTGAGATAGAACCCCTCAGCATCTGGTCTGAATGCTTCGGGTCTATACCCAACTTCATAACTACTTCCACGCTCTCATCGAACTTGGTCTTTCGAAAGCTTTTCAAGAGTTCAATGCTCTCCTTCAGTGGGTATTTCTTCTTGCTGTCGTATGATTTCTTGGACTCTGTGTATCGCTTGCTTCTCGTGGCCATCTTTTTAGCTTACAACCTCCAGACCCATACTCCTAGCGGTACCCTCCACTATCTTAACCGCCTGCTCATGGCTGGCAGTATTAAGGTCTTTAATCTTTGCTTTTGCTATCTCCATTACCTGGTCCTTGGTAACCTTACCGACCTTATCTCTATTAGGGACTCCCGACCCCTTGGCTATCCCAGCCGCCTGTTTAAGTAGCACCGCTGCCGGCGGAGATTTTAGCACAAAGTCAAAGCTTTTGTCCTTATATACGTTAATCTCTACCGGTGTTACAACCCCTTGATTGGCCTTGGTCTTCTCGTTAAACTTTGAGACAAAAAGACCGATATTAACACCATGCTGCCCCAGAGCAGGTCCCACGGGGGGTGCGGGTGTGGCCTGTCCACCTGGAATCTGCAACTTTATCTTTGTAAGAACTTCTTTTGCCATCTCAAACGGTCTCTACCTGCCAGTATTCAAGCTCCACCGGTGTCGCCCTACCAAAGATGGTGAGTATAATCCTCACCCTGCCGCTAGCCTCGAGGATTTCTTCCACTATGCCATCGAAGTTTTCAAAAGGCCCTTCCTTTATTCTAACCCGGTCTCCTTCTTTAAACTGTATTCTAGCCTTGGGCCTTTCTTCCTCCTTGCGCTCCACCTCGGTAATCATCTTCTCCACCTCGTAGCTGGCCATGGGAACTGGCTTCCTGTTGCCCCCCACGAAGTCTCCCGTTCCTGGAGTTTCCCTTATAAGAAACCACACGTCAGAAGGGATGTTACCCTGCTCATCCACCTCTATCTCAGCCATAATGTAGCCCGGATATATCTTTCGCTCAGTGATCCTTTTCTTTCCGCCCTTAATCTCAGACACCTTCTCTGTGGGTACCAGCACTTTAGAGACCTTATCATCAATACCCCGAACCTTTATGGACTCTTCCAGGGCGTTTCTCACCCTCTCTTCTTTATTGCTTTGCACCCTCAGCACAAACCACTTCTTTGTCATAAAACACACCTTAAAGAAAAGTCTTCTTTTATCCTGCAAGAACCTGTGCGAAGACCTATACGGAAGGGGAAAGATTCGAGGCGTCAGAGCAGCAGTAACCTTGACCAAGCTACTACTCGAAAAATACCCTCTTCACAGAAAGCCTATAAACCTCATTATCCTCGTTATTACCCAGTCCACCCAAAAGATGTACACACCCAAGATAACAAGCAGAATTATCACCACTCCCGTTGAACCCACAAGCTCCGTCCTTGTGGGCCAGGAGACCTTTTGGAGCTCTCCCTGAGTATCGATTAGGAACTCTACCGACTTCTTGCTGTTTGCGTCTAGCGTACGCAGCCCGGTCTCAGGTCCAGTAGTCAGTACACCAATGATGGCGGCACAAATAACAAGGAATATGGCTGCAAATGCAAAGCCCCAGGTCAGTTTTATCCCCACCAGGGGCACCTCAGCCCCTGGGTACAACTGAGGAAGCTCTATAAATGTCCCATAGATGGCATAAGAGGCAAAACATGCCAAGGCACCAAGCGCACCGGCCAGAAAGAGCCTGGCATGAATCCCTTGGTTCTTTTTATATACCTCCATAGCCGCACATCCATATTATTATATATTTTTCTGCCTAAAAATGGCAGGTCCGGAGGGATTCGAACCCCCAACACCCGGATTTGGAGTCCGGTGCTCTGCCAATTAGAGCTACGGACCTAAACATTTACTTTTTGTGCTCTTTATGCACCGTATGCCTGCGGCAAAAACGGCAATACTTCTTAATCTCCAGGCGATTGGCCGCTCGGGCCTGCTTTGTGGTGCGGTAGTTCCTGTTAGAACATTCCAAACACACAAGTGTTATGCTGTCGCGCATGGCAGAGAACCTACTTCAACACCTTCGTAACAACACCAGCGCCTACAGTCCTGCCGCCCTCACGGATGGCAAATCTGAGGTTCTCCTCCATCGCTATCGGGGTAATAAGCTCCACTTGTAGCCGCACATTGTCTCCCGGCATAACCATGTCAGTGCCCTCCGGCAGTGTAGCGACTCCTGTAACGTCAGTGGTCCTGAAGTAAAATTGGGGCCTGTAACCCTTGAAAAATGGGGTATGCCTGCCGCCTTCCTCTTTGCTTAGGATGTAGACTTCCCCCTCAAAGTTGGTGTGGGGAGTTATACTAGCGGGTTTGGCCAACACCTGTCCCCTCTCGAGGTCGTCCTTATCTACGCCTCTCAGGAGGATGCCAACATTATCCCCTGCCTGCCCCTCCTCCAGGGTCTTATTAAACATCTCCACACCAGTAACTACCGTCTTTTTAATCTCACTAGACAGCCCCACTATCTCAATCTCTTCGCCCACCTTGACCTTGCCGCGCTCTATCCTGCCAGTGCCCACCGTACCACGACCCTTTATGCTAAAGACATCTTCTATAGACATGATGAATGGCTTATCAATGTCCCTGACAGGTTCTGGAATATAGCTATCCACGGCATCCATAAGCTTAAAGATAGGCCCACAGTTGGGACACTCCAAATTTGCGCAACCACAGTTGTTTGCCTCTAGGGCAGAACCTCTTATAATTGGAACCTCATCCCCAGGGAATTTGTACTTGTTAAGAAGTTCCCTCACCTCCATCTCTACCAGGTCCTGCAACTCTGTGTCTTCTAAGGCATCTATCTTGTTCATAAATACTACCATGGCGGGTACACCTACCTGCCTGGCCAGCAGTATATGCTCGCGCGTCTGGGGCATGGGGCCATCAGGGGCACTCACCACCAATATAGCGCCGTCCATCTGGGCAGCCCCCGTTATCATATTCTTTACGTAGTCCGCGTGCCCAGGACAGTCAACGTGGGCATAATGCCTTTTGTCAGTCTCATACTCTACGTGGGCTATAGCAATGGTAATACCCCTTTCCTTCTCTTCAGGGGCCTTGTCAATGGAATCGAAGGCCCTCTCCTTGGCCAGGCCACGCTTGGCCAGGATGTGAGTTATTACAGCGGTCAGGGTAGTTTTGCCATGGTCTATGTGACCTATGGTGCCAACATTGAGATGGGGTTTTGTTCTTTTAAATACTTCTTTTGCCATAGCTTACACTCTCCTTAATCTAAAACCTCCAGCATTACTGCAGGAAAGTATGGAGCTGCTGATGGGATTTGAACCCATGACCTCGTCCTTACCAAGGACGTGCTCTACCCCTGAGCCACAGCAGCAGATTGCAAACACTTAAATATACCTAATTTTTTTCTAAATGTCAAGCATAGCGGGCGATGGGAATCGAACCCACATAACTAGCTTGGAAGGCTAGGGCTCTGCCATTGAGCTACGCCCGCACATGGTGGGGAGAGGAGGATTCGAACCTCCGAAGGACTACGCCAACAGATTTACAGTCTGTCCCCTTTGGCCACTCGGGAATCTCCCCTCTCACACAAATACTTATTGCGCTGGCGCAGGCCTGTTAAGCCCATTAGAGGCCCATAACCCGAGGCATGACATGCAAACTTTCTAGGCCTACCATTTCAATTTCAATTATGGAGCTAGCGGCGGGATTTGAACCCACAACCTGCTGATTACAAGTCAGCTGCTCTGCCATTGAGCTACGCTAGCATTTCAAAATTTCTTATTATATTGATTATTATACCATTTGCAACAAGAAGGAAAAAATTTTTTGAGAACTTTTCCGAACCCTGCATATGACCTGCTGTTAGACAGAGGTCCTGGATATATAGTTCTCTAAGGCGACAAATTAAGGCCCTGCAATAAAACAGTGTATGTTTTATGGTGCCAAGAGATCCGGGCATTTTACTTGAGAGCATTGCAACACCACAACTATACATGATACTAGAGGAGGACTTGTACGCAAGCTTCATGAGGAAGAAGAAGTAGATTTCTCCAAGCTGGACCCCACGCTGAAGTGGCGTAAGACATGATGGCGAGGCCCCTGCAAAAAGCGTTCTGCTATTTTCAGGGTACAATAGTTACAAAACTTTATTAAGGCGGGTCTCGGTAGACCGAAGGGTTAGTCCAAGATCCCCCTAAGAAGTTATGCATATACCCTTCAGGAACTTTAAGGAAAGCTTGAGAATGCCTGAATCCCTTACGATCTGACGATAGGTCTTGGTGCCGGAGAGGAAGTCTATCAATACGTTTACCAGGGCCCTGTCCCTGCCTGCAATTTTGAGCACACCAGGCATCAGGCCGTACCTCTCTCCAAGTACGGTCATGTGCCTTACCGCGCGGCCGTAGGGAATGTCCTTTAATATATGTGAAAAGGTGGCATGGTACACCCGTAGGGCATTATAGGATATCCCAACCTTTAACATCGTTTCGGCTGCCTTTATACCAGTTTCGCATGCAGAATTGATGCCGTTGCCCTTATAGGCCCGAACGAGCCCAGAAGTGTCTCCGACTGCGACAAATCTATCGCCAAAGCTCTCTTGCGCTGGCTCCAGGGGAAAGGCAATGGGGCGAGACACCACTCTGCCACCTTCATCGGAGACATCTGCAGGGATTAATTCCCGTATCTCTGGTAAGGAGAGGAACCTTTCCAGAGAATCCCTGGTGATGTTGGGCCCTGCCACATTGACAACAAAGTTGTTAAGTTTTGGGGTTACCACGCCAAACTCTACGTCCCCAAGGGTAGGCAAGAATACATGTACATAGTCCTCGCACCCCTTCAAGTATTCAGGGTCAACGGGGATCTTGGTCACAACGGAGAATAGTGCCCTGGGAGACTTGTAGGATGTTGCCTGCTCCAGAAAATACGATGTCTCCTGGTCCAGCCCGAAGGCACCCACCAGCACGTCTCCCTTTGCCCCCTCCCGGTCACTTTCTACTGCAACGCAGTCGGGATAGAATTTTATGCCCTTTACCCTTCCTGGAATAACCTTTACGCCCAACTCTCTGGCCTTGTCTAGGAGGTAGCGGTCAATGGCCACATTGTGTCCCACATAGGAGATATTCCCCCCCATGTGAAGCCTTATCT
>JBHICS010000080.1:0-5686 GCA_046759685.1 Candidatus Brocadiales bacterium
CCCCGACCTCAGCAAAGTGGGTGAGAAGGTAAGGTCCGATTACCTTGTTAGCTGGATAACTGACCCCAAAAAGCATCAGCCTGAGGGCCGTATGCCTAACTTGCGCCTGGATGAAGAAGAAGCTTCAAAGATCGCTGCTTACCTCGCCACTCTCAAGAGTAATGAACCTAATACAGAGGAGGCTGACTTAAGTAATCCAGAGAGGGCAAAGGCAGGATTTAAGCTTATTACGCGTTACGGGTGCTTCGGTTGTCATCCGATTAGGGGCCTGGAGAAGAGGGGTAAGATAGGAGCCGACCTCTCTGAAGAAGGTTTCAAGACAGTAGAGCGTTTTGATTTTGCTCTCTTAGAGCACGAGCTTTTAGAGGATGTTGGCCAGGAGTATGTGAGGGAAAACGTCTCCAGGTCGCGTAAGAAATGGCTGGAGACAAAACTAAAGGATCCCCGTATATTTGATGAGGGTAAGTATAAAAACCCCGACGACTTGCTGCGGATGCCAAACCTCAGCCTAACGGATGAAGAGGTCAAGGCCCTTGTGACCTTTGTCATGGGTTTAACGGGCGAGAAAGTTCCTGCCCAGTACAAACGTAAACTCTCCGATAGGGAGAAGGCCGTAGTGGACGGCACCTTCCTTATCAGGAGATATAACTGTGTCGGATGCCACCCCTTCACCCTGGAGAAGCTTACACTTGAAGACGGTACGAAGGTGGAGGGGATGGCAAAGCTGGAAGAGGAAGACACCCTGTTCTTCCAGCTCTGGCACGACTACCCCGAGCTGGAGAAGGAGCTTGGGGAAAATATTGCAGTAGAGCTTGACGAGATAAAGGAACGCGTCCCCACCATGGGCGGTGAGATAGTTCCTTATATAATAGAGTTCCTGGAGGAGGAAGAGGATATGGTGCCCGAAGAGGCCCGTGTCTTTGCGCCTCCGTTCCTCTACGGTGAGGGGAAAAGGGTTCAGGCCGATTGGTTTTACAGGTTTGTGCAGGCGCCCTACTTCCTCAGGCCGTGGCTAAACGTCAGGATGCCTACCTTTGGTCTGTCAAAGGAAGAGGCTGGTGTGCTCGCTAAGTTCTTCGCCTTAAACGATGAGCAGGAGTACCCCTACGAGAGGCTGGAGGAGAGAGAGCAGGCGTATGTGGATGCTCAGTGTGCCATGGACCCAGAGCACTACACAAAGGCCAAGGCGCTGATGGATTCGAAGGACATAAATTGTGGTTCTTGCCACGTTCGTGGTGAGCTTAAGCCCGAGGGAGACCCGTCGGGTTGGGCACCGGACCTTTCTTTGGCCCGGGAGCGCTTAAGGCCCGGTTGGATTCGCGAGTGGCTTACAAACCCCCAGCGAATACAGGTAGGCACCAAGATGCCCAAATTCCCGTGGGGTGAGTTCCAAGATATCTTTGCAGGGAAACCAGAGGAACAGGTGGAGGCAATAAAGGACCTTATAATGAGCCCTGGTGACCTGCTTACGGCTCCACCGGCAACCACTGAGTTAGGAGGGAGTAAAGAAGGTGGCATATAATATTACCGAGAAATGCATAGGTTGTACGATATGCGCCAAGAAGTGCCCTGTTGGCGCCATCACTGGGTCATCAAAGAAATTGCATGTCATAGACCCTGTAGCCTGCATTGACTGTGGAGTATGCGGCAGTTATTGCCCTGTGGATTGCATATACGATGAAACGGGTGAACAGACATTCAAGGTAAAGAAGGGTAGACCTGTTGCAGTAGTTATACCCGAACTCTGCAGTGGTTGTGCGAATTGTGTAAATGTGTGTCCCTTTAACTGTCTGGAGATGGTTGAGGACACATCCCAGGATGTTTATTATAAGGTATCGAACAATGCCCGTCCAAAGGACTGCGTGGCCTGTAGGATGTGCGAGACGGTGTGTGGTGATAAGGAGGCCATTCAGGTCCGCTGGCCGGACGGTGAACACTGCACCACCCTCGCAAGGGAAATCCCTCAAGAAACTGTAGTTGAGGGTTAGCCTATTTTGTTGTCTAGGTGATTGAGAGGAGAAGAAGACATGTTTAAGAGGATCTCTTCGACCTTTGTAGTAATGATATTAGGGACCTGGGTTCTTGGGTTTGTTTTCACGCCTTATGCCCAGGGTGCCTATGAGGAAATAGATGTAACCAACGGAGGCTCTATAAGCGGTGTTGTAAAGTTAGATGGTGATGTACCCGCTCCCGAGGAGATTAATATTGACAAAGACCAGGAGGTTTGCGCTGTACACACCCCAAAGTACTATGAGAAGTTGATTGTGGATAAGGCTAGTAAGGGTATAAAGAACGCCGTGGTTTATTTGTATAAGGTCAAGAAGGGGAAAAAGTGGGAGCTTGCAGACCTGCCGAATGAAGAAGCTAGAAAGCGGATGGCAGAAAGACATTTTGTCTTGGGCCAGAAGGAGTGCACCTTCAATCCCCATGTTCAAGTTATTCCCGCGGGGAGCAGCGTTGAACTGAGAAACGGTGATTCCTTAATGCACAACCTTCATTCATATTCAATGAAGAATAGCTCCTTTAACGAGAGTATCCCTGGTGGCGGTCAGCCTATCGCCAAGACCTTCCAGTTTAGGGAAGTGGTAAAGGTTGGCTGCGACGTCCACAAGTGGATGAGCGCATGGATAGTGGTGCAAGATAATCCGTACTTCTGTGTTACCGGGGATGACGGTAGCTACAAGATTACAAACATTCCTCCCGGGGAATACAAGTTGAGAATCTGGCACGAGGCCTTTAAAAAGAAAGACCTTAAGGCCCAAAAAAAGAAATTGAAGGTAGAGGCGGGTAAGGAGGTAAACGTAGACTTCGCGCTTTCGTCATAGAAAAATTTAATATAGTATTTTTCCAGCCCACTGGCAGCCTTACTGAGGAATAAGCACACACTGATTAGCACCTAAGGCATTCGGAGGGCTGGCCTTATATAAAGGCCTTCTATTATAGAAGGCCTTTTTTTATTTCATAGGCTCTCAATAGCTCTTGCAATTATTAACGCGTTGTGGGAAATTATGAAGCCGGGCCTTCTTGTTTAACGTAGTAAGGGAATATTAAGGAGGTATTGGATGAGAGTGGTCAGGAAGGTATTGATGTTAATATGTGTCTCTACTTTAGTCACTCTGGTGGCAGTCGGTACCCAGTTCTTTAGCCCCTCTTCGGCGTACGCAGGGAACAAAAAGATACAGTTGAACGTAAAGGGTATGAAAGGTTACGCTAGCATTACAAAGGTAAAAGAGGCATTGACTGGGGTTAAGGGTGTAAAGAAGGCCTACGTAGATTTCAGGAATGAAAGGGCTATTGTGACCGTGAAAAAAGGTACAAACCCTAGTGCATTGATTAGGGCGATAAAGAAAGCGGGGTTTAAGGCATACGTAGCTGAAAAGGTAGAAGTGGGTGCGAAGAGGCGAGAAAAAGAGGCTTATGGTGATGATTGGGATATGGATACGACAGGAGACACAGACCACAGCCATTGAACAGCCTGAAGAAAAGAACCTTGCGGGGATTGTGATGTAGATGTGATCGAATAGGACTATATACGATATGAAAGAGGTAGAATGTACAAAAGGCCCCTCATTGCCCAGGAGGGGCCTTTTTTTATGATCTTTTGAAATCGTGCAATAAAAGTTCTACCGGTGGAAATTAACCAATAGAACAAAGTGTAACCAAACGTGTCAAGAACAAACCCTAAAAAGGCAGAGGAGTTTTTGCAGCTTCTTGGTGAGCACCGGGACAGCCTTTACCGTTTTTGCTTACACGTTATATGGGATAAAAATAGCGCTGAGGATGTGCTTCAGGACGCTATCCTCTCCGCTTATGATAGATTCGATAGGTTCAAGCCCGGCACAAATTTCAGGGCATGGATGTATCAGTTCCTTATAAATAAGATATTTAATTACAACAAGAGGTTCAGAAAGGATTTACAGCTTAAGGCGTCTTGGCAGGATGTGAATCTGCTGGAGAGCCTCGAAAAGGAGTCTGCCTATAGTTCAATTCTTCAAGACCCTCAGGCATTCTTTGAGAAGTTGGAGGACCGTGTGAAAACGGCGCTGCTTTCACTCAGTTCGGGAGAGCGTATGGTGTTTCTCTTGAGGGCAGTGGAGGGCTTTACATATAAAGAGATTGCCGACTTTTTAGGAATACCCGTGGGGACGGTGATGAGCCACCTCTTCCGTGCCAGGTCGAAGTTAAGGGAATCTCTGAGCGAGTATGCTCGACAAAGGGGATACAAATGAGGTGTAAGGAATACATAAAATACTTAAGCCCGTACATTGACTCAGAACTCGACGCAAAGACCTGTGTAGAGATAGCAGACCATCTGGCCTTATGCCAGGACTGTCGTAAGCGCTTCGCTCAGGAACAAGAGGTAGAGAAACTCCTGGTGGAGCGGCTTAAGGATGGACAGATGCCTAGGGATACATGGAAGGCGATTCAGACAAGTGTCGGTGCCTATGACCAAGCCCCTAGCTACACTGCTAGGAGCAGGATTGACTTAAGATGGCTTGTACCTGCGATTGCGACAGCGGTTTTGGTCATTGGCCTATCGGTCTTCTTTTTCTGGGTCAAAACGTCTGAGAATAAGAGTCTTGTCCTGGCCCTGCAAGAGGTTCATGAGGGCTATTTAAAGGATGAAGTAACCGTGGGAGGGGATGTGGTATGGCCGGAGGATTTCAGGCAGATGCCCCTCCTTGGCCGGATGCCGCAGTCAGGAAACATAGGAGGGCATGAAGTGGAACTACTGGGTGGAAAGCCGTATTACCTGAAGGACGTGGAGCTGGCTTTCCTCGAGTACCAGTGCTGTGGCGAACCAGTTTCGGTGTTTATCATGCGCAAGGAGGATCTTGATCGCTTTCCGCAGACCAGGGATTTGTTGGAGAGGAACAGGGGCCTGGCAAAGATGACGTTCGAGGATACAAACCTGGTGATAATAGACGCGGGAGAGGCAGTAGTCTGCGGCACTTCTTGCCACGAGCTTAATACCCTGTTAGAGGCATTTGAGAGGGTCTAAGAAGAGGTATGCTTGCGTGTTGTCTCTTTTTTAAGTGAAAGAGGGAAAGGAGATGTGATGAAGTTAATTGGAAGGATGTTAATTGCCGTTGCTGTATTGTCTTTAGTAGCAGCTGCACTACCTTTTGGTGTTTCTGTATTTGATAACCCAGCGGCAGTGGCAGCAGAGGACCTGGAAAACGTCCACCTGGATATTAATGGTATGACCTGCGGAGGCTGCTCTGCAAAGGTAACGAAGGCACTTACAAAACTGCCGGAGGTAAAGGAAGCCGATGTGAGCTGGAAGGCTGGCGGAGCGGACCTCAAGGTCACAAAGGGCTCTAACCATAAGGCCCTTGTCAAGGCAGTGGAGAAGGCAGGCTTTGACGTTTCTGAAGTGGCGTGCGAATGTAAAGGTTAAGGGTAGGTTTGAATCTACCTCACGCTAAGAAGAAACAGTAGTTCCATAGTTAAGGGGCCCTCTTAAAGAGGGCCCCTTTTTTGTCTTAATGGTTTTACCTTGCGCTAAGAACTCGGGCCAAATATAATTGTAAGCCTATGAGAAATAACAGATTAGTGTCATTGGTAAAGGGTGAAGACAGATCAAGCAATATATTCAGGGCGCTTGAGCTTATCAAGAAGGACCTGGACGTAATAAGTGACAAGAAAAGAATACTCATAAAGCCCAACCTTTTGTCCGTTGATG
>JBHICS010000081.1:0-5684 GCA_046759685.1 Candidatus Brocadiales bacterium
TATTAAGCAGGTGGCAGAATACTTTAAGGAACGGGGCTTCAAGAGGCATTTCATACAGAGAAAGGGAACGCCGGGTTATTCAGAGGATATACCCAGGGTTTTAGCTGATTATACCGTGGGCCTTGCGGGTTATATGAGCCGCCTAAGATCGGTAACTGCAATGAAAAAGGCTGCCGTAAATATAGACGCAAGGGCAAATCCTGACCTTGCGGATTACACAAGCAAGTATATTCAGTATTTAGAGAACCCCACAAATGAGGCCTCAGGCTTCAGGTCTATGCTCTTTATGTACTATCTCGGGGGCAACGTGAAATCTGCTGCACTTAACCTGACGCAGCCCATGACGACTACCTACCCATATCTAACCAAGTTTGCCAATGATGCTGTTGTAGCTAAGGAGATGGTGTTTGCCAGCCGTCTTGCCGTTAAAAAGGCAGCTAGTTTACCGAAGGACTTAGCAGTGGCAGTAAAGAAGGCTGAGGATATAGGGGTTATCTCTGAGCAGTACACAGACGAATTAAGGGGAAAGGCTAAAGGTCAAGTGCTTGCGCGCAGTGGGACATATTGGAAGGCGCTAAAGGTATTCTCCTATCTCTTTGGAAAGGCAGAGAACTTCAATAGAAGGGTGACTTTTATATCCAGTTTCAACATTGCAAAGAGACTGCAGGCACAGGGGAAACCCTTACCACCAGAAACACCAACACCATTTGAGATGGCGGTAAGAGCGGTAGAAGATACACAGTTCAGTTATGGTACCTTTAACCGGCCACCGGTTGGCCGTGGCGCAATAGGTGCTACAGTCCTAACCTTCAGGACCTTCATGATAAACTACCTGGAGCTTTTCAGGGATATTCCTGCTCCACAAAAGGCCAGGATGCTTGCCGTCCTGGGGACCCTGGCGGGTGCCACAGGAGTACCCTTTGCCGATGATTTAAAGAATATCATAGAGTGGACTGTAAATAAGATGGGCTATCACTTAGATATGGAGCATGAGGCTAGGAAGTTTATGGCGGAAATATCGGACGATCCTGCCTATGCAGATGTGGTATTACACGGCACAACCCGCTTAACGCCCTGGTATCTAGGTGGCTCTATATCTTTAGGTGACATCCTTCCAGAGCCAGAGGGTGCAGGGCCATATTTTGGGCCATTCTCAAAGGTAGTTGGCCCGGCTGCAAACTTCATTGAAAGGCCCATTGGTGCCTACGAGCTATACCAGAAGGGGCAGACTGGCCGTGCAGCAGAACGCCTCCTACCAGAGGCCCTTAGAAACGCCTTAGTAGCCAAAAGGTTTGCAGAGGAAGGGGCTAGAGACCTATCCGGCAGATTGATGTACACCCCCACCAAGGCTGAAATAGCAGGTAAGGCCTTGAGCTTCCAGCCCTCGGGCCTGGCAAGGACGTATGAGCGGAAGGAAGCTGAAAGAAAGACGGTAGGGTACAAAAGAGACCAGTCGGAAATCTTCTACGCCAGACTGACTAGGGCCTTATTTAAGGGAGACGATAAAGAGATACAGCGCACTTTCAATGATATTAAGAAATACAATGCAAGTGTCTCCCCGGAATTTATCTTTATACCTAACAAGGCTGTGCTTAAAATGAAGCTCCAGGAGATGCTACTGGATGAAAGCCTTGCGGGTATCCGGGGAATACCGAAGGCCCTAAGAGCCAAGATACTACAGGAAAGGGCACTCTATGGAGTAGGACGCTAGAGGCCAACAAGGATATATGTCCATTCATAGAAAAATCAGGGAGCTTGTGGAGCTGCTGAAGAAGGAAAAGAGGTTAAAGCCCGATACCAGCGGGGAGATCAGAATACCTCTCTACAAAGGTCACCCTTCCCGAAAGATAAGGGCTACTGATACCATAACTGTGGACTAGGAGGAAGATAAAGGATGCAAGGTGAAACAGAGATAAAAACCGTTGAGAACCAGCAGGAAAAGGCCCCTAAACTGAGCGAAAAACAGATGGCATTCTTACTCTTGAGGAAAGAGGGAATACCTGCCTCAAAGGCAGCTGAGGCCGTAGGTTATCATCCCAAGCATGGACATTACCTCGATAAAAAGTATGGGAAATACGACCTGACAAACGAAAAATACGTTTCAAAGGCGGTTAAATGCGTGGAAAAGTTAGTCAAAGGCAACCCCTTTGGTAGCATCGAGAAAGTTAAGGACTCAACAGCACTTGCAGCAGCGGGGATGATATTAGACAGGCACCAGCCGGTGGTGAAATACAGCAGAAACGAAAACCTCAACGTCGACACCGATCTTTTTGACCTGGAGAAGTACCGGAATAGGGAGTGTCCAGACTGCGGAATATGCCACAGTAAAGCGGTCGGCTGTAAGACAGAAGTATCGGAACCCCTAAGAGAGGCATCGCCCCAATAGCTCTTGCCTGCATGCCCTATAAGCCCCGGGGCCCCTGATGGCCTAACCATCCTAACAACTGTTCTCTAGTAGCAGGTTTTAGTGTGGAAAAGGTACTGGGAAAGCAGATTTAAAGACCAAACTGAGTCCGTGCCATACCTAACCCCGTTAAAGCCCAACTTACCCCTTTCAAGCCCTGTTCCCAGCATACTTCTAGGCCGTTCCTCACGGACAAGAACAGGCTTTTTGGGACATCCTAACCTGCTGAAGGGTCTAGATAGGCTTGGGCCATCCAATGTGCTCAAAACAAAGGTACAGTAGGGGATTTTGACCTCAGAATGGAAATTTGAGGGGGGGTCTAACCTTATTTGCTCCTTTGGTGTCTCCCCACGTGACCTTCTATTTCAGCAAACTAAACACCCCTTAAACCGGCTCTATTTGGCTTCTGGCGGGGTCTATGACCCAGGGTTAGACCCCCACAGGGTCTCTTAATAGCTCCCTTGTCTCCACAGCCTCAGAAAAAAATTTTATTTTTCCCCTTGCCTGTATAGTATCTTGTGGTATAATTCTATTGTGGTAAAAGAAAAAAAAGAGCTTAAGGAAAAGGAATTGAAAGTGAAAGTAGCCTTTGTATGTGACAAGGAAAGCCTTTTGAAGTTGGAAGAAGTAAGGATGGCCTTCCTTCAGAAGGAAAACAAGAGAGAGGGCAATTCTTCTCTAATGAGAATGGCTATTGGCGCCCTCTACGAGAAGGTCTGTAAGAAGTAGTTTTTAACAAGCGGGGAGTTAGGTAGCGCGAACTACCCAACACCCCTAAGCAGCCTGCGGTTACCAGGACGCAACCCGCAAGACTGCCTAATCCTCAGTATAAGATTGTGTCCTAGAAAAGGCAAGTGTCATGCCATCTACCATTAAACCCGCAGTAGCAATATCTCAAGATTCTCTTGCCAAGATAGCCCACCTTAGACGCGAGCTCCAGGATATAGAGTCCTGGGCAAAGGAGACCAAAGCACGGCTACAGGCAGAGGAGGACCAGGTTATCAAGGCCCTCGAGGATGGCCTATCTATTGAGTCTGGCGAGAGGACGGCCACAGTCAAGGTAATCACAAAGCGTATTGTGGCGTGGAAGGACGCCTTTATCCGGCACGTAAGCAAGGCTGTTGCTGATAGGCTCACGGCAGAAGCTGAGCCCACCGTATACAAGAAGCTAGAGATAGCGTAAGGGGGTGGGCAATGAAGATGCCTGAAGGCTATACTTGCGAAGTATGTAAGAGACCTGACACCTTGATATGGCCCTTCCCTGTTAATATCAAGGGTAAACCTACCTGGGCCTGCCCTGATTGTTACCACAAAGAGCATCCGGGCTGTATGCCGGTATTCCAGGTTAAGGAAGTGGGGTCAGATGCACACCTTGAGCTAGAGGGTGTAGGCACAGAGAAGATAGAGCGATTGGAGATAGTCTTTCAGCAAGGTGAGCCTGTATTTGAGACTGTAATGGAGCTTGCCAGGGAGTACCATGCTGGCCGTGTGAATTACCAAAAAGCCCGAAAGGTCTTAACCTCACTAGGGGAAGGTCAAGAGGAGTGGGCAAGAGAGGCCATCGTCAACCTGTGCAGGGGAAAAAGGGAAGATAGCCAACTCTATAGCCTTGGACTTAGACAAACAGGTGTATCAGGTGGGAAAGATTTTACAGCCTTGACCTTACAAAAGGTTGATGGCAAGACCACCTATGGACTGTGCTTGCATGGCTATTTGCCCACTTAACAAAAGGAGAACAAACCATGAAAAAGAAGGATAAGGAACTGTCTTCAAAACCGACAGACGAAGGTATAGGTATTCTTTATCTCATTGAGATGGCCCTTGCCCAAGCAATAGATGGCATTGACCAACCGGTGGGACAGCACGACCCGAAAAAATGTGAGGAGGGATTAGCACACCTTCTGAGTGCTCATGACGCTATAAAATGGGCGATAGCTCGTTGGGACGCTTAACAAAGCCATAAAGGGGGGAGATATGACCAGCAAATCCGTCAAAATGGCAATCTACGCCAGGGTGTCCACCCGAGACCAAGACCCTGGCCTGCAGCTCTCAGAGCTGAGGAGGTACGTCCAGGATAGGAGCTGGCAGGTATACCGTGAGTACGTTGAAATAGGCCAATCGGGGGCAAAGGACTCACGGCCACAGCTTAATAAACTCATGGCTGATGCCAAGAGAAGGCGGTTTGATACTGTTCTAGTCTGGAAGTTTGACCGTTTCGCAAGGAGTGTCAAGCACCTAGTCAACAGCCTCTACGAGTTCAAAGCCCTGGGGATTGATTTTGTTTCCCTCACAGAAGGGATAGACACCAGTACGCCCTTAGGGGAAGCCATATTTAGCATCATAGGGGCTATGGCTCAACTGGAGCGTGATTTAATCAGGGAGCGTGTCACAGCAGGTATGAAGCGCGCCAGGGAGAAGGGGAGAGCACTAGGTAGACCCAAGAAGGAGATAGATCCTGTAGAGGTTGTCCGGCTGAAAGCTCAGGGCCTTAACATGACTGAGATAGGAGAGGTCCTTGGTGTGTCCAGAGCTACCCTCTTTAACCGTAATGGCAGTCTAAAAAGGGGTACTGGAAACGGGAATCATCAGTCCTTGGTCTCTAAGGGGTTATGAAGCCCGAAAGTAAGTCTAAAAAAGAGTACCTTTTTAGACACCTATCTGGTGTTAAGGTGTGTGGCAGGGATACTATGGAATTTTATAATAGGGTACCTTTCTAGGTGGAAAGGCAGTCCTTAATCAATAGTATCCGTCTTTCTATTTCTTTTTCGGAGGAGAGAATCATGGCACTATACGGGATATATGGCAGTCACACCACTGAGGCATGCCCGTTGAACGACATCCATACTGCGAAGAGAGTGATTACCTTGGCGGAAGGCGATTTGGAGTCTATGGCAAGGGAGTATAAAATCACTGAGATACTTGGCCAGTATCACTCGGCACTTGAACATACGTTTCTCTGGGTGGTCAATGCAGAAGACCCCCATTTAATCCAGGAGTTCTGTGTAGTCACCGGGATGGCATCCTTTAACAATCTCAGGATTGTCCCTCTGGTTACCTTCCAGGAAGGAGTAATTCCATCGATAAAGAAGACTCACGCGCTTTAGTGGCAATAGAGAAAAGGACCATGATTTACTGTCAGGTGTTGGCAAGGGGCACCCGGGAATTTTACGAGAGGGTGGCTTTCTGAAATAGAAGAAGTATAATAATCCGCAAAAGGAAAAGGGGAGACCAGGGAGGCGGCTTGAGGTTTGGGATCCTGACCTTTGTTTTCGTCAGCTTC
>JBHICS010000082.1:0-5669 GCA_046759685.1 Candidatus Brocadiales bacterium
TATGCCAACGATTTTCATATTTATTACATGTGTCGTTCTGCGTAGCGGACAACGTGCCCGCTACACAACATGGTTAATTTTCCCTGGTGATTTTATTATCCTTTTTATATGATATAGTCCCATTACGGACAAGGCCAATTTTAAGACCCGCTCTTGTGGTTTGGAGTCTGACCGATGATAAGGTGTAACAACTATATAAACGGACAGTTTATAGAGGCTAAGGGCGAGACAATAGAAAAGAGGAACCCTGCTAATACGAAAGAAGTGGTGGGGGCCCTACCACAGTCTGAGGAAGGTGACATAGATAATGCCGTCAGTGCGGCCCGCGGTGCATTCCCTGCCTGGAGGGCCCTTTCTCGGATGCGGCGGGGCGAATACCTTGACAACCTGGTCCAGATTCTCAAGAGAGAAAAAGAATCCATGTCCCAACTGGTTGCAAGGGAGATGGGTAAAAATATAAACGAGGCCAGGGCGGAGGTCACCGAGGGCATCCATATGATACAGTATGTGTTCGGCACCGCGAGGATGCCGTTTGGGGATGTGGTGTCATCGGAGATTGCAGAGAAGGATTCCTTCATGAGACGGAAACCCAAGGGGGTGGTGGCCGTAATTACTCCCTGGAATTTCCCGTTTGCCATACCCTTCTGGCTTATGGCACCCTCCGTGGCGGAGGGCAATACGGTGGTGTTCAAACCGTCCAAGGAGACTTCTTGCATCGCCCAGAAGCTTGCAGAGTGTTTTCAAGAGGTAGGTTTTCCACCGGGCGTGATAAACATTATCTACGGAAGCGGCGAGAGGTGCGGCATGCCGCTGGTACGCCATCCAGAGATTGCAGTGGTGCTCTTTACTGGTTCAGCGGAGGTCGGGCAGCAGATACGAAAGGTCTGCGCCGAGTTTCCGGAAAAGATGTGTGCATGCGAGATGGGTGGTAAGAACGCCGTCATCGTCCTGGATGACGCCGATATGGACCTTGCTGTAAGCGCATCTGTAATAAGCGCTTACAAGACATCTGGCCAGCGCTGCACAGCAGCCAGCCGCCTTATCGTGCACAAAAAACGGCTAAAAGACTTTGAGAAGAGGTTCGTTGAATTGTCAAAAAGGATACGCATCGGCAACACATTGGACCCGGACGTATTTACAGGACCCGTGATAAGTGAAACCCAGCTAAATAAGGTGCTCTACTACAACCAGCTTGCCAGAGATGAAGGGGCAGACATTCTGCTTGATGGGGGCAGACTGACGGGGCCGGAGTACGATGACGGCTACTTCCTCTCCCCCTTTGTCTACAGAATGAGGCATAGTCCTAAGAGCAGGGTGCTCAAGGAAGAGGTCTTTGGTCCGCATGTGGCCATCATACCCGTTAAGGATCTAGACGAGGCGATAGAGGTACACAACGACACAGACTATGGGCTTGTCTGTTCAGTCATCACGGAGGATTTCAGAAAGGCCAGAGAGGTCCGCGAAAGGTGCGATTACGGTCTGGGGTACTGGAATCTTCCAACCATAGGTGCCGAGGTACACCTGCCGTTTGGTGGGGTGAAGAAGAGCGGCACGGGGCTGCCCTCAGCAAGCACACTGATAGACGTTGTCACCCACCGTACGGCCTGGACGGTAAACCATGCAAGGGAAATCAAGATGGCCCAGGGCATGAGGGTGGATATAAAATAGTCCTTAGATTAATCCGTGAGGTCCAACATGTTTGATAAAGGTATTGGGCTGATAGGTGCAGGAAAGATGGGTGAGGCGCTTCTCAATGGCATACTCAAGACGGGCCTCGCAAAGCCGAAAAATATCTTTATCTGTGACATCAGCAAAAAGCGGTGCTCGGATTTAGGAAAAGAGCTGGGTGTTAAGATAGCAAAGAACAATAAGGACCTTGCACAAAACGTATCGCTCGTTATCCTGGCAGTAAAGCCACCCGATGTGCCCGGCATACTTACACAGATGCGTGACGACATTGGACCAGACAAACACCTGGTCATCTCCATAGCGGCGGGTGTTACCACCTCCACACTCGAGAACTCCCTCAATGAGGGTTCCAGGGTGATACGTGCGATGCCCAATGCCGCCTGCCTGGTGGGTGAGGCAGCCACCTGCTACGTTCCGGGCAAAAACGCCACGGACCAAGACCTGGAAATTGCGGGGAAGATACTTGGTTCGGCCGGGAGGACGTTCCAGTTGGATGAGAAATATCTCGACGCCGTAACCGGCCTTAGCGGTAGCGGCCCTGCATACGCCGCCATGATTATAGAGGCACTATCGGACGGCGGGGTAAAGATGGGGTTGCCCAGGGATGTTGCCATAAAACTTGCTGCACAGACCCTGCTTGGTACCGCCAAAATGGTTCTGGATGGAGGTTATAACACGGTCCAGATAAAAGAGATAGTAACCTCTCCAGGCGGGACCACTATTGAGGGACTAACCGCCCTGGAAAAGGGTGGACTTAGGGCCAGCCTCATACAGGCAGTGGAGGCCGCCACCCGTAAGTCCAGGGCCCTGGGCCGAAGATCTGCAAAGAAGTAGGACACACGCTGAGATGCATTACCTTTTCCTTTGACCCAAGTGTGTTAGGGATGCCTTAACATGCCAAAACAGACGCCCCTTTACCTTGTGCACAAGGCACTTGGTGCCAACCTTACGGACTTTCACGGCTTCCTTCTCCCCCTCGAATATAACACTATAACGGAAGAACACCTGGCGGTAAGGAATAAGGCCGGTATCTTTGACCTGTCGCATATGGGTGAGATTGAGGTGTTGGGCAAAGGTGCGCTTGGCTTTATTCAAAAAATTATCGCCAACGATGCAGAAAGACTCCCGGACGGTAAGGTACTTTACACGCCTATCTGCAACGAGCGCGGCGGCATAGTAGACGATATGATTCTATACCGCTTTAATGAAGAGAGACTGCTGTTCATAGTAAATTCAGCCAATATCCAAAAGGTGTTTGAGTGGCTGATAGGACATCAGACGGAGGATGTCACGGTGAACGACCGTAGTGATGAGTTCGGGATGGTTGCCGTACAGGGCCCGTTATCCGCCTCTATAGTAGGAAACGCCCTGGGTAGGGAAGAGGCCGAGCTTAAGCACTTCCATTTTATTGTGAAAAGGGAGGGGACAACAGATGCCATCGTCTCCAGGACCGGATACACGGGGGAAGACGGTTTTGAGATTTATACGCCCGCAGCGCACTGTGAGGCTATGTGGCATAGGCTTATGGATGCAGGAAGACAGGCTGGCCTCAAACCCGCAGGTCTGGGGGCCAGAGACACACTCAGACTGGAGGCGGGGTTGCTCCTCTACGGGAACGACATAGACGATGACACCACACCGCTTGAAGCCGGCATCGGCTGGACGGTAAGATTCCGGAAGGAAGATTTTATAGGTAAGGCGCCACTGTTGTCACAGAAGACATCGGGCATCCAGAGGAAATTAGTGGGCCTAGAACTTGTAGAAAGAGGGATTCCCAGGGCAGGACATCAAATCTTTGCGGATTCCAGTACGGTTGGCAAGGTCACGAGTGGTACCCATAGCCCGTTCTTCAAAAAGGGCATTGCCATGGGTTATGTAGAGGAGAAGTGTTCTAAGGTGGGCAACCTCCTTCATGTGGAAATCAGGGGGAGGAAGCTGGGTGCAAGGGTCGTGAGGTTGCCCTTTTATCGTGTCAGGACAGATAGGAAACCCCCCGCTTGAGACCTCTTAGAAATCTTGCATCCACCTTAGACGGATCAGAATGGCACGTGGTATTGGAGTAACTTTTGCGGAGGTCTTTATATAGGAGGCTAGATGGAATTTCCGACCGATATATCTTACACAAAGACCCATGAATGGGTGAGGACGAGTGATTCCGGGCAGGCGGTGGTGGGTCTTACGGCCTACGCACAGGAGCAGTTAAGAGATGTGGTATTTATAGAGTTACCTAAGGTGGGTAGGAAGGTTAGGGCCAAAGACCCGTGCGCCGTGGTGGAGTCCGTAAAGGCCGCCTTCGATATCTATGCCCCGGTGTCCGGAGAAGTTGTCAGTGTCAATACCGAACTAGAAGACAGCCCGCAACTTGTCAATGAGGACCCTTATGGAAAGGGATGGATATTTGCCATCAAGATGACCAACCCCAATGAGCTTAAGGCCCTGCTGTCTGCCGAGGATTACAAAGAGTTGTGTGAAAAGGAGGGGGACTAAGATGTTAAAAGACCCCTTTTGTCATTGCGAGTCCACCCGAGGCGGACAAAGCAATCTCCTGTGTGTTCAAGAGATTGCTTCGCTTCACTCGCAATGACAGTTGGAGTAGTATGCGTCTCTACGCACAACGCATTACTGCCGAAATACATTTTAATGTAGCGTGCGAGCTTGCTCGCACGTTGGATAGCTACGGGGGCCTGCCCCTACGGTTAATTTAGGAATGTTCGTTAAATGGACTACGTACCGCATACCGATAAAGACAAGAAGGAGATGCTCAAGGAAATAGGCGTCGGCTCCATCGACGACCTCTTTCAGATAGTCCCGAAGGAACTAAGGGAGATCTCGCTCGATATCCCCGGGGCCATCTCTGAGCAAGAGCTTCTTGCCCATCTCAAGGGCCTAGGCAAAAAAAATTGTAATCTGGACGAATTTATCTCCTTTCTTGGGGCAGGCACATACGAGCATTTTTGCCCAAGTATCGTGAACCATCTATCGTCCAGGGGTGAGTTCCTGACCTGTTACACGCCTTATCAGGCAGAGGCTAGCCAGGGTACGCTTCAGGCGATATACGAGTTTCAAACGCTGGTGGCTGAGCTCACGGCAATGGACGTGGCCAATGCCTCCCTCTACGACGGTGCCTCTGCCCTTGCTGAGGCAGCGTTATTAGCCATTAGGTACAAGGAACAGAACAAGGTCGTTGTGTCAAAGGCCGTCCACCCGGAGTATAGAGAGGTCTTGCGCACCTATCTAAGACCCCTCGACGTAAGCATCATCGAGGTGGATGCGCCTGACGGCATCACAGACGCCGGCGCCCTGCGGGCCGAGGTGGATACGGAAACGGCTGTGGTTCTGGTACAGAACCCGAACTTCTTTGGCTGCCTAGAGGAAGTGGAAGAGTTATCGGCGGCTGCACATGAGAGGGGTGCGTTATTGGTTAGCTGTGTAAATCCCATATCGCTTGGTGCGGTAAGGCCTCCGGGTGAATACGATGCGGACATGGCGGTTGGTGACGCACAGCCGCTGGGCAACTACCCGTTTTATGGAGGGCCACATGTGGGCTTCTTTGCGGTAAAGAAGGAGTTTATGAGAAAGATACCCGGGAGGCTGGTGGGCCTTACCAATGACACAAAGGGCCGTAGAGGGTTTGTGCTTACGCTCCAGGCGCGTGAGCAGCACATAAGACGCCAGAGGGCCACATCCAATATATGCACCAACCAAAACCTCCTAGCACTAAGGGCCTGCATCTATCTATCGGCACTTGGAAAAGAGGGCCTTAGAGAGCTCTCGGAACTAAATCTGCAGAAGAGCCACTACGCTATGGACCAAATCTGTAGTTTCGATGGCTTCGAGCCGCTATTTAACAGACCGTTCTTTAACGAGTTTGCCGTTAGATTGCCCAAGGGGCTTGAAGCTCGCATAAGCAGTATGCTGTTCAGGCAAGGCATCATAGGCGGGCTGCCGCTGGGCAGGTTTTATCGTGAACTGGAGGGCTC
>JBHICS010000083.1:0-5628 GCA_046759685.1 Candidatus Brocadiales bacterium
TATAAGCGGTTCAAACGGCTTACGGAGTGCTCGACTCTTCAGGTACGATAGGGACAACAACAATAGTCCCGCTATTGTGGCAAGGATAGGTTTTAGCCCCTTCTTGGGTCTTGAGTTTGGGGGCTCTGTGATGCGCAACAAGTACTCAAGCGTTGGCAGCGATTACTTCACGATAACGGCCCTTGACTTTGCCTATCAGAAGGGACCGTTCGAGCTGGTAGGCGAGGGTGCCTATGTGGATATTGAGAGGGGCAAGGACGTTAAGGCCAATGAACCTGATGTGCCCAGCAGCATGTTTGGTTACTACATAGAGCCCAGGTATCATTTTATGCCGGGATTCATCCGTGACCTAGCACCTACAATCTTTAGGGAGGATTCGACCTTTACCCTGGTGGGTAGGTGGGACTCGATAGACACAGGCCACAGAAGTGGGACTGCTAATGCCAGGGCCCAGCGTTCGGACAGGGCAACTATCGGGTTCAATTTCCGTTATACGGAGGACACAGTCTTTAAGATGGATTACCAGTGGAACATTGAACACTCCCGGGAGCATACAGACAACAACGCCTTTCTCTTCGGTGTGGCTACGTATTTCTAAAATTTCTCTGTAATGGAGGGGTGTTCTTTAGTAAAATTTAGTTTTTCGGCTTTACGCTCCTAAACGAGCTATGCGCTCCTTAAGACTTCTGTCAATACTACTTCCCTTGGTTCTTGCAGGTTGCAGCGGCCTGGGAGGGATTGGAGGAAGACCACAGACGTACTCCAAGACCTTTCAGGCCACCTTTGATGAGGTCTGGGGGGCAACCATTAAGGTGTTCGAAGACAGACAGGTAGAGCTCAGGGAGGCGGATAAAGGCCAAGGGAAGATTATAACACAGTGGCTCTTCAGGGAGAGTGAGAAGGGCATGGGAATGCTCCAAAGGGGCTACTGGAAGGAGAGGCATAGGCTTACGTTACGTATCAAGGGCAAGGAAAGGGGTACAGAGGTCAGTACATACGCAATTGTAGAGGAGAAGAGGCCGGGTGGCACGCAGGCATACAGATGGACGAGGATGGAGTCTACGGGCGACCTAGAAAGGGAGGTGCTTGAGGCAATCGAGGCAGCAATTGCGTCAGTAACAGAGAAGGGAGTTAGGTGAATTTTGAGATACGTATGTTTGGTTTTTATCATGGTTTTTTTGTCAACGGTACAGGTCTCTGCGCAGGTATTGCAAGGTCCTGAACCTGCTGATAATTTGCAGATAGAGGTCTTTCTTACCAAGGAGCAGGCCCTCGAGAAGATGTTTCCCGACTGTGATGAGGTCCTCTATGATGTGCTCCTGCTTACAGATGAAGAGAAAAGCACCATTGAGAAGCGTTTGAGGAGGAAGATATACGAACAAGGCTTTGAGGTGTTTATCGGCAAAGAATCCGGTGAGATACAGGGTTACGCCATAATAACTGAGGAGATAGGCAAATTTCATCCGTTTACCTTCATTGTAGCTGTTAAGCCGAACGGCAAGATAAAGGACCTGGCGGTTTTGATTTACAGGGAGAGCCGCGGTGGGGAGGTGGTGAGGAGGCGGTTTTTGCACCAGTTCATTGGTAAGTCACTTCGCAACCCCATATGGATTAACAGAGATATTATAAATATCACCGGTGCCACCATGTCAGTGGTTATGATGTGCACGGGGGTAAAGAAGGTGCTGGCAGTGGTGGATGAGTTTTATTTGAGTGGAAAGAGGGGTATAGAAAACGCCTCCCCCTTGGTGCCGAGGGTGTCGCCGCAAGAACCGCTGGAGTTGCTCAAGGAGACAAGGCTTGTCATGGGGACGTATGCGGAGGTTTCCGTCTACGGTTCTGATAAAGAGAACGCGGCCCAGGCGGTAAGGGAGGCCTTTGAGGAGATGGAAAGGCTTGATGGGCTGATGAGTAATTATAGGCCTACAAGTGAGCTCTCCCGCATAAACCGTGAGGCGGCGCAGTCGCCAACGAGTTGTGACCCGGAGCTTTTAAGGGTGCTTGAGGTGTCCCTGGGGTACAGCACCCTTACGAAAGGGGCTTTTGATATAACGGTTGAGCCGTTGGTTAGCAGATGGGGGTTTTATGACGGTAAGGTCAGAGTGCCGGATGCGGATGAAATTGATTCCATACTGCCCGCTGTATCCTATAAGAACATAAACATCCTGGGATATGGCGACTCTATATTAATCTCTTTTAGGCACCCTGATACGAAAATAGACCTGGGCGGTATTGGGAAGGGGTATGCCGTTGACAAGGCGGTAGAGGTGCTTAAAAGGCGGGGGATAACCTCTGCCCTGGTGAATCTTGGAGGTAATATATATGCCCTTGGGCATCCACCCGGGGCCAAGGCATGGAAGGTAGGCGTGCAGCACCCAAGGCAGAAGGATGTTCTTCTCGGATACCTGGAGCTGGAGGACATGGGGGTTGCAACCTCGGGTGATTATGAGAGGTTTTTTACGATAGACGGCAAGAGATACTCACATATAATTGACCCCAGGACCGGGATGCCTTCCCGGGGGGTGGTCAGTGTGACGGTTGCAGCCAGCAGTGCTACAGAGGCAGACGCCTTATCGACGGGGGCCTTTATTCTTGGGCGTAAGCACGGTGTTAAACTCTTGAAAGACCGCGACGGTGCGGGCGGGATAATTACCTATGAGGATAGCGGTGGCGAGATAAATTTTGAGATTACCAGGTCTATAAAAAAATTATTCAACAAAGAAGTAGCAATGGCTGACGACAATGCCGAAACGCCTGTACTTAGCTCCATTAAGCAATAAGATGGCAATAAGCTTCTTCCTCATACTTATGGGTTTGAGTATGGGCATTGCATTCTGGAACTTCTATCAACGGACGAGCTTCTTGCCGGATAAGGTTGCTTTGTACTATCTGGGAAATGTGAGGGAGGATGAGCCTGAGGATGCACCTCTTCCAGAAGAAGGTTTGGTATTCCCAAAAAGTTCCAGGGAGATGGCAGAATCGTTACATGTGCATGCCTTTACGATACCCCTTATATTCTTTGTTCTGTCGCGCATACTAAACATGACCGTGATGAGTGAAGGGGCAAGGATCGCCACCCATGTTACCGCCTTTGTAGGAATAATACTTAATCTCACGGGACCGTGGCTTGTAAGGTTTGTTTCTGCCGGTTTTTCTGCATGGCTTATTGCCTCTTATGTGTTGCTTGGTTCGGTGATTATTGTGTATATAACATATCCCATGTATGAGATGTGGGGTGTGACGGAAGGAGGGAGAGGTAAGTCTTTGTGAGGCAAAATTTTTTGTGATATATATGCGAGTGAGACTCATTCTCAGGCCCTGTCTCTAAAAACATTCGAACAAAAACTAGTTAGTCAAGATTCTCTAATTGCCTTAATAGAAAGGAGGTTCTCCAAGATGTCTGTACTAATTGTGGGTGGCGACCATTTGGGTTCCATTCCAAGGGAGCTAGGAAAGATAGGTGCTACCAAGATAGAGCACGTTACTGGCAGGAACAACAAGGGGATCAGGAACGGGATGCCTGAAGACATGGACTTGATTATACTCCTCTATGACTATGTGAACCATAATATCACTAACAAGGTGAAGGAGGAGGCGCGGTCACGAAATATACCCATCATTTTTGCAAGGCGCTCATGGTCGTCAATCTATCAAAAGCTCAACAGCCTTCGCGACTTAAAGAATTGAGCTCGGGGTGCGTCGAACCGGGTTTCATAACAACGGACAACTTTAAGAACGTTTAATGAAAGGAATGGATTATGAGCAAGGTATTTGGTCATGTTTGTTCAAACTTAACATGCCTGTTTACATGGTTCCTGCCCATTAGGGGGACAAGGAGCAAGGGCCTCAGGCCTTAGCCCTTAAGGTGGGAGGACCTAGTTAGTTGTTACTCTGTAAGGAGTCTTTAAACGGAGGGCCATCTGACGTAGGTTCCCCACACAACGCTTGCATTTCCAAATGTGTTCTGCTAACATTTCACAAACATTGTTTTATGCTCGCGGCACCTAAAAATGAAGCAAAGGACATGTGTGGAATAGTCGGTTATGTAGGCAACAAAGAGGCGCTGCCCATCCTGGTTGAAGGGCTCAAGAAACTTGAGTACAGGGGTTATGATTCGGCAGGAATAGCCGTCATAATGCCTGAAGGGATGATGTGTGTTAAATCGGTTGGAAAGATAGAGACCTTGAGCCGGGAGCTGGACGGCTCTTTGTGTAACAGTACAATAGGTATTGCCCACACCCGCTGGGCCACTCACGGCCTGCCTTCGGTAGAGAATGCTCACCCGCATGTTGACTGTCATCAGAGAATTGCCGTGGTTCATAATGGCATAATAGAGAACCATGATTATCTGAGGTCAAGGCTTGAGAAGGAGGGCCACAAATTTGTAAGCGATACAGATACAGAGGTGTTGTCGCATATGGTAGAAAAGTATTTCCGTGGAGACCTGCTTGACGCCGTGAACAAGGCCCTTTGCGAGGTGGAGGGGGCATATGGAATGGCTGTTGTCAGCCAGGATGACCCTGAGAAGATTGTGGTAGCCAGGTCTGGAAGTCCTCTTGCAGTTGGTTTAGGAGACGGCGAACACTTCGTGACGTCAGATGTAACGGCCATCCTGAACCATACAAGGAAGGTGGTATACTTAGAGGACAAGGAGTTGGCCGTCCTGACCAAGAAGAGGGTAAAAAACGCCACTACCAGCGTCTCAATGTATACTGAACATCTCCATTGCAACATACATGACCGCGTTGAAGAGATTCAATGGAACGTGGATATGATTGAGAAGAGGGGCTACCACCATTTCATGCACAAGGAGATACATGAACAACCCGCTTCTCTCTTAAACGTCATGAGGGGGAGAGTAGATTCTGGCAACACCAGGGTTCGGTTGGGCATGTTCTTTGAGAAGCAAGATATATTTAATAGGTTGAAGCGGGTAGTTATCGTGGGTTGTGGTACGTCGTGGCACGCTGGGCTGGTGGGAGAGTATATGATCGAGGATTACGCCCGCATCCCTGTAGAGGTAGAGTATGCCTCCGAGTTCCGCTACAGAAGACCCGTTATCGAAGATGGTACGGTTGTTATAGCCATAACTCAGTCCGGTGAGACGGCCGACACGTTAGCGGCCCTTAGGGAGGCGAAGGACAGGGGTGCAACTACACTCTCAATATGCAACGTGGTAGGGAGTACCACTGCGAGAGAGGCAGAGGGTGGTATCTATCTCCATGCAGGGCCAGAGATTGGGGTTGCTTCTACCAAGGCATTCACCTCTCAAATAGCCGCCCTATACCTGTTGACCATCTTACTTGGCAGGAGAAACGGCTTGGGGGAGAAAGAGGCGTCTGATATGATAAAGGCCCTGAGGGAGATACCGGCGCAGGTGGACAATATCCTGGAAAGAGAGAGGCATATAGAAGACCTGGCCGGGTTGTATAAGGATAGCGTCAACTTTCTGTATCTCGGGAGGGGCTACAATTTCCCTATAGCCCTTGAGGGCGCACTGAAGCTGAAGGAGATCTCTTACATCCACGCCGAGGGCTACCCTGCGGCAGAGATGAAGCACGGCCCCATAGCACTAATCACAAAAGACATGCCGGTCGTGTTCATTGCTACAAAGGACAGTACCTACGG
>JBHICS010000084.1:0-5609 GCA_046759685.1 Candidatus Brocadiales bacterium
TGCCGTTTTTCCTTCAAGGACGAGGATTTTCTTCTGTAAGGATTCAATCAGGGCCGCGAAGTCACCCCCTGGAAGGTCCGTTCTACCTATACTTCCCTGAAACAGGCTGTCTCCGGAAAAAAGGATCGGGGGCCCGTTGTCTGTGGCAGACCTACCGAAAAGGCAGATGCCACCTGGGGTATGGCCCGGCGTGTGGATTACCTCGAATTCAATACACTTTATACCCACTTTATCCCCTTCCTTGAGTACTATATCTGCAGGTGGGGATTTGAGCAGAAATCCCCCAAGGAATGACAGGTTCTTGGAAGGGTGTGTCAGGCAAGCCTCATCATCCTGGTGTATGGCAATCCTTACCTCAGGAAATGCCTCCTTAATCTCTTTATTTGCCCCGATATGGTCGCCGTGGCCGTGGGTGTTTATTAGAAGTTTTGGGACAAGTCCGTTTTTCTGTATGAAGGTTATTATCCTTTCGTGGTCGCCGCCGGGGTCTATTATCACCGCCTCTTTCGTGTCTTCATCTATGACCACGTAGCAACAGGCCTCAAGTGGCCCTACATTTAATTTCTCTATCTTCACCTAGGGCCTTCCCGCCAGATACGCCTCTATTAAACCTTTCTCCTCACAACGAGAATCTTCATCCCAGAGGCCCACTATCTTACGTTCCCTTTCGGCGTTTTCTGGGGAATCTGACGCATGAGCGGCGTTTCTCATTAGGTCATAGCCGTATATGCTTCTGACCGTCGCATCAGCAGCCTTGCGTGGGTCGGTAACACCCAATATCTCTCGTATCTTGTCAATTGCATGTACCCCACGATACAGGAGTGCAAGGCATTTTGCAGTACCCGGTTTCTCTCTCTCCCTTGGGTCTGTGACGCTTGATGGGTTTATCCCTGTCATATATTCTACAATACGGTTGAACTCATGTTGGGCATTCAAATCCTTTAAATCATCTGCTAACTTGTCCAATGTCTTATCTTCCAGAGGGAAGCCGAATGTGGGGCTGAGGGATTCGTCAAGCTTTTTGGCCAGGTTGGACTTGAGCTTCTCCCTTAGCACCTCCCTTACCGGCAAGTAAAAAGTCTCTGCCCGCGCAAGGTCCATACACAGCAGTTTTGCACCCACGATACGAAGCCCCGTGCGGGAGAATATGTCTATAATGTTGCCCGGACGAGAACTATGTCTAAGAAAATTCTCCGGTTTTATGATTACAAGCGTGGTTTCAGGCTTTTCACCTTCCGGGAACTTAACTGCATGTTCCAGGACACCACCGTCAGACTCGGCATACTCCGAAAATAGGGCAAGCTGCTTCTTATTGGTCTCTTCATCCGTGGCGGTGAGCACGGCAGGCTCAAAATATTCTATCTCTCCGTTTACTCCCTCAAGATAGTCTCCGTAGGTGCCCCTTACCGTATCGCCCCTTATATGGTCAACGGACCCAACCACATCCTCTTTCAACGACTTTACGGCATTCGGACCCTGAAAGAACATCAGCATGATACGGTTGGAGATACCGAAACGATTATCCCTGCGGAAGTAGTCGTTTATATAGTTTATAAAGGCCCTTTTCAGACGCGGCTCCATGTCCTGGGCCTCGATAGTAGCGCAGTAGCGGTCTACAAAATCATCGCTGGGTGCATACATCCGGGCCCCTACGAGTTCTAAGTCCCCCATGGAAAGAAGCCGTCCGATTATTCCGCCTGTTCTGCTCTTGATAAGGCTATATGGGGTTATCAATACATAGGACAGTTCGTCCTTCATTACCGTTTCCTGTAGATGCTTTTGTTAAATCGTGATGTTTTCATATCTAATCAAATTCTAACATAGTTAAGAAGGGGTATCAACAGATTATAGCATTGATGAAGCTGTGCGCGGGGCTGCTGACTACTGGTTAGAGGGATTCTGTGCCTTGGTCAGATAACGCAGGTGGCCGGGGCCCAGTAGGCCCTCCAAGGCCAGTTTGAAATCCTCTGTAAGGCTGACAAAAAATCTCTTGTTAACCCTTATTCTGGTACTTTCACCGTTCTGGCCTAACAGTTCGAGTACGACAGGGGAGTTACCATGGTGGATAGACAAGACGTCTCTTAACTGAGAGAGTATCGGGTCTTCAATGGTGGAACACTTTATACTAATTGCGGCTGCAACTTTTCGTATATCTGGTGTTTTCTCCTTCGTCTTTAACGTTACTATATCGGCTGCCCCACCTTGTGCATTTTCTCTTACTTTCTCTAGCAAGGTTACTGCTGAAAGTTTCAAGGATGGCCTGCCATTGCGGAAAATAACCCTCCCTTTCACCTGTACGACTTCATCCTTCTTAAGTATGCTGTCGTTATCCGTCAGTTCCTTCTTGAATACAAGGCATTCTACCTGGCCTTCCAAGTCTTCAATAACCAGGTAGGTCATGGGGTCGCCCTTTCGTGTAGTCGTATTCCTTATCCCTGCAATTATACCGGCAATTGTAACCGCATCGCCCTCTGACGATTCCTGAAGACTTGATGTTGTAGTTGTGGAATATTCTCCAAGGAGTTCTTTTAGTTTAAGTAGTGGATGGGAGCTGACGTAGAAGCCGAGGACACTCTTTTCATGATGGAGTGATTCCTTTTCTGACCACTTTGGCACATCAGGCGAGGTAATTTTACACGCAGTACATTCAACATACCGTCTTGCACCCATAGCAGTTTTTTGGCTCGTAGGGCCGTCATTTTGTCCACTGGAGGGCCGAACTTCTAATCCCGTTGCAGTCCCGAAAAGGCTAAGTTGATTTTTCAGGCGCTGTTGCCTTTGGTCCTCGGCAATCCGCAACTCATTGTCCATAATCCCGCCATCGAGATGCTCGGCACGATGCCCTGGGAGGGAATCGAAACAACCGGCCTTTATCAGGCTCTCCACGACTTGCCTGTTGACCAGTCTCGAGTCTATTCTCTGATAGAAATCGTGCCGGCAAGAGAACCTCCCCTCGGTATTCCTAGATTCCAACACGGATTCTATGGCCTTGCCCCCTACGTTCTTTATGGCCCCAAGACCGAAGCGTATTTTACCCTGCTCTATCATCGTGAAATTCTCCTGGCTCTCATTTATGCACGGTGCTAACACCTCTATGCCCATTCGGCGACAGTCTTCTATGTAGCTTACAATCTTATCGGTGTTTTGTTTCTCGCAACTCATCAGGGCTGTCATGTACTGGGTAGGGTAGTTCGCCTTCAGGTAGGCGGTCTGGTAGGTGATGACGGCGTAGGCAGCCGAGTGGGATTTGTTGAACCCGTAGCCTGCAAAATGTTCCATAAGGTCAAATATATCTCCGGCGGTCTTCTTGGGTATTGCGTTGTTTACTGCACCCTCGATGAACTGATTGCGGTACCTCTTCATGACCTCCGGTTTCTTCTTGCCCATGGCCTTTCTCAGGCTGTCGGCCTCGTTAAGGGTAAAGTCCCCCAATCTATTAGCAATACGCATGACCTGCTCCTGATAGAGGATTATCCCATAGGTCTCCTTTAGAAGCGGTTCGAGGCTGGGGTGTAGATAGTTCGGGCGTTCCCGTCCGTGGCGACAGCTAATGAATGAGTCGACCATACCGCTTTGCAGTGGGCCTGGCCTATAAAGTGCCATCAGAGGCATTATGTCGACAAACTTGCTGGGCTTTAGCTTGCTCAGCAGCTCTCTGAAGCCTCGGCTGGTCTCTACCTGAAACACCCCTTTTACATCACCGCGTGAGAGTAGCTTATAGGTCTTTTTGTCATCCATGGGTATCGTGGTCAAGTCTATTTCCTGCCCAGTGGTGTCCTTTATGAGCTTCCGGGCCTTGTCAATAACAGTGAATTTCCTTACCCCCAGGAAATCTGCCTTTAGCAGGCCGATTTGTTCCACTAGTGTGACATCGTCATACTGGGTGGTTACCCCGTTACCATTCTTTGCCAGTGGCACGTCGTTGGTGAGGGGTTCCTCTGAGATGACAACGCCGGCGGCATGGGTGGAGGCATGTCTTGCCAGACCTTCCAGTCTGGACGAGATGTTGAAAAGACGCTGTATCCTCTTATCAGAGTTATACAGTTTCTCCAGTTCTGGTTCCTGCTCCAGTGCCTGGGCAAGTGTAATGCCTGGGGTGAAGGGTATGAGCTTTGCCACCCGGTCCACCTCGGCCAGTGGGATGTTCATCACCCTTCCCACGTCCCTCACCACGGCCTTGGCCTTCATGGTCCCAAAGGTTATTATCTGGGCCACATGCTGGTCGCCCCCGTACTTCTTTCTCGCATAGTCTATTACCTTCTCCCTGCCCTCCGCACAGAAGTCCACATCCAGGTCTGGCATCGTGACGCGCTCTGCGTTGAGGAATCTCTCGAAGAGAAGGTCGTGTTCCAGGGGGTCAATGTTTGTAATCTTTAGGACGTATGCAACCAGGCTCCCGGCCCCAGAGCCCCGCCCGCTGGTCATTATACCGTTTTCGTGGGCAAAGTTGACAAAGTCCCACACTATCAGAAAGTAGTCAACAAACCCTGTCTCTTCAATAACCTTTAGCTCGTGGTTCAGCCTCCTATGGACGCTATCGCTAATTGTTCCAAATCTTTCAGTGGCGCCTTTCTCACATAGGCGCCTGAGGAATTGTGAATTGGTCATACCGTCAGGAGGATGATACTTAGGAAGGTGTAATTGGCCTAGCTTTAGTTCCAGGTTACACTCATCTGCAACAGCTAATGTATTCTCCAGCGCATCAGGCACCTCCCTAAAACGTTCAAACATCTCCTCCGGCGACTTTAAATAGAACTCTCTCGTGGCAAACCGCAAGCGGTCCGAATCTTCCAACAATTTTCCGGTGTTTATACATAGTAGGACGTCGTGTGCTTCGTGGTCGTCCTGAGTCATGTAGTGGATGTCGTTAGTGGCTACTAAGGGTATACCTAGTCCTTGTCCTATCTTTATAGCACCCTCCAGGAGCTTCACCTGTTCCGGTATGCCATTGTTTTGTACCTCTATGAAGAAGTTTCCATCGCCGAAGAGTTCCCTGTACATCGCCGCTGCACGTTCTGCATCCTTAGGGCAGCCACTGGAAAGATGGTGGTTTATCTCAGACTTCATACAACCACTTAGGGCAATGAGCCCGTCGGAATGGTCCTTGAGCAAATCTTTATCAATCCTTGGCTTATAGTAGAAACCCTCAAGGTGGGCGCTGGTGGCCAGCTTGAGCAGGTTCTGGTAGCCTGTGTGATTCTTCACCAATAGGGTGAGGTGGTGCAGGGCTTCTTTGGACTTAGGGTTCCTGTCAAAACGGCTCTTAGGAGCGATATGGGCCTCATATCCGATTATGGGCTTTATGCCTGCCTGTCGGGCCTCGTTGTAAAATTCTATGGCACCGTACATGTTAGAGTGATCGGTAAGGGCGAGTGCACCCATTCCCAGGGCCTTTGCCCTGTTGACGAGGTCTTTTATACGGCAGGCTCCGTCTAGGAGGCTGTATTCACTGTGGACGTGGAGGTGGATAAAACCTGTGCTCATTTTTGCGGGCTTCCTGTTGATATTATATATATGGGGGCGGTCCCAAAAAGTCAACCTACATTTTGTATATTTAGGTATCACAAGGAACGGTCGTGGCTTACGAAACGGATTTTTTAGCGGTCTTA
>JBHICS010000085.1:0-5576 GCA_046759685.1 Candidatus Brocadiales bacterium
AACCCATGGAAACCCAAATCATAAGTTCACTGTTTCTTATAAAAATAGATGAGAGAAGTGAGACGATATTTATAACGCGCTTCGGCCGGGAAACTAGGTTGACTAAGGGTTTGCTTCACGAGGGCTAATTAACAAACAACCTCACGGGATCTCAACGGCTTCTTCGCCCTTTAGCTGCTCTTTCTGCGGCTTGCCCAGGCGCGCACGCATCTGCGGCATCATATGGCCGAGGACAAATATAACCGGTTTCTTTTGAAGCTGGGGCTGCTCATGGTAAATCTGTGTGACGAGAGCACTCATGTCTTCGACGGTCAAATTCATCAGGCCTTTTAACATCTTCTCGTTGTCCGTCTTCGTCGTGCTCAAGAGCATAAGGGTATCTATCACGCCGCGTACGTAGGATTCTCTTATGGCCCTTTCTTCCCGGGCAATTTGTTCTCTAAGTTCCTGGGCTTCTTCAGTATCCTCTGGCATCTTGAACTGACTAGCATAAAACCAATCGTAAGAGGTCATCCACATGGCAGCAAAACACGGACGAGGTGCAGTAATTATAATGACCATTAAACCCAATATCGTAAGCGTTTTCATAATCCCCCCCACAAATTTCTACTGCAAGATACGTTAGGAGACCTCTGAAAAACCACTTCTTTGTTGCCCTTCCCTTGATGGGAATTGCTTCCCTTTCCCCCTCCCTCGATGGGAGGGGTTAGGGGAGGGTGAGGATAGATGTAGAGTGAGAGTTTATCTCGCACATGCGACATCCGCCTAAGGCGGATGCAGGGTTTTTCTGAAGCCTCGTTAGGTCAGCACACCAGAGATACCGAAAAAATTCCTGTAAAACCGCTCCGCCTGCTCATTATACGTACTTGAGTTTTCCTCGCTCTGCCTCGCTATCTCCTTAGGGTCAACAACTCCCTTTAATGAATCCAACTCCTCTTTATAGGCGTCTATCCACTGGTTTATCATTGGCGGTGTTACCTCAAGGTGAAACTGGAGGCCATAGGCAGTTTTACCCACCCTGAACGCCTGGTTGGGACAGACGCTAGACCCTGCCAGCTTCTTACCACCCTCCGGTATCTCAAAGGTCTCGCCGTGCCACTGGAAGACGAGAAGCTTCTCCGGCATCCCTTCAAATAAAGGGTCTGTCCTGCCATCTTCTGTCAGCGATACGTCAAACCAGCCTATCTCCTTCTCAGGGGCCTTGGTCACCTTGGCGCCGGCGGCCTTGGCAAGAAGCTGTGCACCGAGGCATAACCCAAGAACAGGGACATTTTCCACAATAGCCCTCTTCAGAAAGGCGTCCTCCCACCCGAGAAACGGATAGACCTCTTCATCGTCGTAAACACCCATGGGCCCTCCCAGTGTTACAACGGCGGAGTAGTCACCAGGCTCTTCCACATAGGAATCCTCAAGGAAGGCGTTTACTACTTGGTAGGGGACCTTATTCCTTTCCACGAAGTCGCCCAGTGTGCCCGGACCTTCTATATCTATGTGCTTTATAATAAGTACGGGCTTTGTCAACTCTTGCATAATGTGAATTGGTTATAATCTTTCTAAAATTATATCGTCTATCTGACAATTAGCATATGGGTTCTTAATTTTCCTTCTGTTTTCATAATCTCCCATATCAAAATAAATTATGGCAGAAGCCCTTTTGCCCTCTTCCTTTGTGAAGAAGTTGTTATCATTCCAATTAAAGCCTCCTTTCACAACTTCTCCACTTTTTTTATTTAATACGACCACATAGCCTCCCGATAAACTGCTTAAAACAGAAAAATCCCCAGCTATCGAGGTATTATTTAACTCAATGATTGCAATATTTTTGCGTCCATCCTTGAATTGGTTCTGATTCTCACCTAATTTATCACAAAGTTTCCCTCTGACAGAGCTTGTGTTTGCAATAGGTAAGTGTGTTTTTATATCATGGCATTCTATTTCTTTTATATTCTGTGCCACCTTCAAATCTGGATTTATAGAGAAAACCTCCAAGTGTATCGGGTCATCATCAATTCTTAATATTAGGTCAGCTTCTTCTGTTTCAAACTCGACTTTAAATTCTTCTCTAATGTAAAAAGCCATTACGATAATTTCTGCAAATGTACCGTTCCAAAAATTCTTAAAATCTCTCTCTCTTATTATTCTTTCCTGAAAATGTTTACAAATATTAACATCATAATCAAATATAGTACTCAAGTCTCTACTTAAGGTATATAGACTCCTATGTTTGTTTTGTGAATTACACAAACTTGCATGATAATCTGCAATCATAAAATGCAAAAGCGGATGCAGTTCTTTTATTTTATTCATCTTGGGGCCTCTGAAAAAATCAAAGATAGAGTCGTCATTGCGAGGAGCGAAAAGCGACGAAGCAATCTCATGTTTCCTAGCTGAAATCACTTACGAGATTGCTTCGCTTCGCTCGCAATGACACCTTGTAGCATCTGTATGCGTTTTTTGGCACTTTTGCAGAGGTCTCATCTTATAAGAGCTCTGAAAAATACCGCTTTGTCCTTATATCAGACCAGCTATAGCCTGCTAGCCATGGTCATCAGCTACCTTGAACACGCAATAGTGTCCGCACATGGAGCACACTCCGTCGTTATCCGAGGTGGGCCGTGTGGCCCTAAAACTCTCTGCCCTTTCTCTATCAATGCAGGTAGCGAACTGGCCCTCCCAGTCGCGCTTCCGCCTCATCTGCGACATGGTCTTGTCCCACTCCCAGGCAGATTTTATGCCCTTGGCAATGTCTGCGGCATGGGCGGCTATCCTGGCAGCCATGACACCGTCCCAGACGTCCTGCACCCTGGGGAGGCTAAGGTGCTCGGAGGGTGTCACGTAGCAGAGAAAGTCCGCACCGGCAGCGGCCGCTATGGCCCCGCCTATGGCAGAGGTGATGTGGTCATAGCCAGGTGCCACGTCAGTGACTATAGGCCCCAGGACATAAAACGGCGCACCGCGGCAGAGTTCTTTCTGTAGCTGTACTTGGGAGGTGACCTGGTTCATCGGTACGTGGCCAGGGCCTTCTATTATTACCTGTACCCCTCTTTCCCAGGCACGCTGACATAGTTCCGCCAGCACGTTAAGCTCGTACACCTGGACCCTGTCAAATGCATCGGCCAGCGCTCCGGGCCTCATGGCGTCGCCGAGGCTAAGGGTAACGTCGTACTCCCTTGCCATGTCCAATAGCTCATCAAAATTCTCGTAGAAGGGATTTTCCTTGTTGTGTGCTGCCATCCACTCAACCAGGAACACACCGCCTCGGCTCACAACACCACAGACCCTGTGGCCCTCGCCGAGGAGCTTCAGAACACCTTTTGTGGCACCACAGTGCACGGTAACAAAGTCAACACCGTCCTCACAGTGCCTCCTCACGGCTTCAAGCATATCCCTTGCCTTCATGGCCCTGATTGGGTGGCTGCTCGACGAGACATCCACCACTGCCTCGTATATCGGCACACTACCTACCGTAATGGTTGACTCCTCCATCACCCTCTTCCTGACCTCTCTCAGGTTACCGCCGGTACTGAGGTCCATCACCGCATCTGCGCCAGCCTTCTCGGCAGCCCTCAGCTTGTCCAACTCCTCTTCCACCTTATGATAATCCTGCGCGGTGCCGATATTTGCATTGATCTTGGTCCTTAGACCTTGCCCGACGCCCAAGACTCCCTTCGGCCTGCCTATATTTCTGCGGTGATTAAAAGGTATCACCGCCTTTCCGTCGGCAATATTCTTCCTGATTACCTCCGCATCACAGCCCTCGTTTTGGGCCACGCGGCGCATCTCTTCGGTTATTATGCCATCCCTAGCCTTAATTAATTGTGTCATTTTTTACCTTGTAGTTGACAACTGGGGTCTAATCTTTACCTCAGTCCTAGAATAAAACCTTGCCACTTCGCCCTTATTGAGGCGGCGGTATTTACCTGACTTGAGCCTTGGGTCTGACAGCCAGCCTATCTTAACCCTCTTCAGAGACCTGACCGGATAACCAAGCCTGGCAAGTATCCTCCTCACTTCCCTGTTGCGTCCCTCTCTAAGCGTTATCTCAAGAACGGTGTTATTACCGCTCTTCCGGATAATTCTCACCCTGGCAGGTGAGGTCTTGCCTTCCGAAATCCAGACTCCCTTACCCAGTGATTTTTTTATACCGTCCTCCTCAACCCTTCCACCCACCTCCACACGATAGGTCTTTGGGACACCGTACCGCGGGTGGGAAAGGAGGTCTGCAAGTCCCCCATCATTGGTGATTATCACCAAGCCCTCACTGTCCTCGTCGAGTCGCCCTACGGTGTACACCCTCTGCGGTACGTCTCTAAGCAGGTCTATGGCCCTGGGCCTTCCCAGCTCATCGCGGTTGGTGCACACAAAGCCCCTTGGCTTATTTAGCAGGTAGTAGACCTTCTTTTCCTTATGGACAGGAACGCCGTCGCAACATACCTCGCTTTCCCAAGGGTCTACCGTGACACCCATCTTCCTTACTACCCTTCCGTTAACTGTAACGTGGCCAGTAGCAATCAATCTCTCACACTGCCTTCGAGAACCTATGCCCGCGTTAGCCAATATTTGCTGGAGCCGCTCCATTAACGCCACCTCTAAAACATTATATAATCAACTTCCTCCGGGGGCCAAGAACATTAGCCTCTAACCAAGTAGAGGGGGACTGGCCTTAATGATTCTACACCGCCCTTCGGGACACAGCTTGTAGCCTTGAAGCACGGCAGGTATTAGCACCGATTCACCCGCGGAGACCTCAAGGCCCTCAGACTGTCCGTAAACAATCCTGCTTACGCCCTGGATAACAGTAAGGACATGAAACGTATGCAGATCCTCTATATCGTATGGTTCACTCAGTTCCAAGGATTCCAGCACAAACTTCTCGCACTCCAGGAGCAATTCCCTCTTTTGTGGAGGCGGGTTAAGCAGAGTAGGTTGTATCTTGCCTTGGCTATACTCCTCCGAGGGCGCAAAGTCGATTACATCCAGGGCCTTTTGTACATGCAGTTCCCTCGACCTACCCCAATCGTACAGCCTGTAGGTGATGTCTGAGTTCTGTTGTATCTCAAGGAGAATTATCCCAGGACCGATAGCATGTAGAATGCCTGGGGGTATAAATATCACGTCACCCGGCTGAACTGACAGAAAATTCAGATAATCCTCCAGATTGCTGTCGGCCAAGGAATTTTCAAGGCCCTGCCGGGTGGTACCGGGCCGCACACCCCGTATTACCCAGGCCCCGGGCTCTGCGTGTATGACATACCAGGCCTCCATCTTCCCAGACTCCCCAGGGGCCTCATGTGCCCTAACATAGGAATCGTCAGGATGCACTTGAAGGGACAACCTTTCCGCTGTATCTATGAACTTGACCAGTAGTGGAAATCTTTCCTCTCCCCCGTACTCACGCCCCAGCACATCATCCGCCCGTGTATCCTCCAGAAGTTGGTGTAGACGCATATCCTTATAAATGCCGTTAGTGATGATGCTATTATCACTGCCGTGGTCAGCAACCTCCCACGACTCACCCATACCTCCACCATACGGCACATCTTTTCTAAAGAGCGTGCCCAACCTGTTGCCTCCCC
>JBHICS010000086.1:0-5557 GCA_046759685.1 Candidatus Brocadiales bacterium
CCCCCACAAATCCGATTATAGCGGGTGCCACAGGGTCGTGCTGAAGTCAGATTTGCCTCAGGCGAACCTAAGCCCTGCGATACCCTCATTCTCAAGATGGTGCGTCGAAACACACCCTACAGCCATACCTCAGTTAATTATATTATAACCATTTTTGCAACAGGCTAGATTCTAATACATGAAATTTGAACTATCCAATAAAAACATCACCGCATAGCACTTGCCGCAAATGGACGCAAACAAACATT
Organism: Candidatus Brocadiales bacterium; assembly: GCA_046759685.1. Taxonomy (GTDB): domain Bacteria; phylum Planctomycetota; class Brocadiia; order Brocadiales; family Bathyanammoxibiaceae; genus JBHICS01. The sequence continues at coordinate 249 of JBHICS010000086.1, forward strand.
CGCCCTGAATCATCGGAGCGCCTTTACCATTGACTTATACACAGCCATTTATTATCATATGTGAGCAAGTATTCAACAATAATTCCTCGCCTAAGAATATGCCGAAGCGAACAAAAGATGACGTCTGCGATACCCACTTCATTGACCTGGAGCGGGTACAGTACGTAGAGAAGCGGATGCAGACGGATGGTACCATAAACAGCCTCGCTGAGACCTTTCAGGTCCTTGGTGACCCTACTCGGATAAAAATAATCTTTGCCCTCTCACAGAAGGAGCTTTGTGTCTGCGACCTGGCCGGCCTTTTGGGACTCTCGAGTTCTGCTGTCTCTCACCAACTAAGGGTCTTGAGAAATATGCGCCTTGTAAAATATCGAAAGGAAGGCCGCATAGCATACTATTCCCTGGACGATTCACACATCAGCAGACTCTTCGAGGAGGGCCTTAGGCATATTAAAGAATCTTGAGTATGTTAGGACGTAGGAGGCTAATGAGCTTGTAGCGTGGCAGCTTGCTGCCACGATTACGTGCGAGCAAGCTGCCACGCTACATTCCTTGCCAACGGCACTGCTTGGAATAAAAACCGACTGATAAAGCTACCATGGAAAAGACACTTGCACTAAATATTCCCGAAATGGACTGCCCTGAGGAGGCACAGCTACTACGGAAAAAACTAACGGGCCTAAAGGGGGTGAGCCGTCTAGACACCTTCCTGCTGTCCCAGGAACTCAGGGTCAGTTATGACGAGAGACTCCTTAATAAAGCCGACATTATAACGGCCGTACAAGAGACCGGCATGAGTGCCAACGTAGTTGGCGCACCCGTTCAGAAGGAGCTTGACTGGGGCAAGAGGTGGCAGCTTATTCTTACCGGCCTATCCGGGATTTTTGTGGTGTCCGGGCTGACGTTATCCCTCAAGGGCCTCCCCAGCGATGTGACCATACCGTTATATCTAGGGGCCATGCTCACAGGGGGTCCCCGCATAGCACTGAAGGGATTAAGGGCCGCTAAGGCACTTGACTTTGACATGAATTTCCTTATGACGGTCGCGGTTATTGGGGCGGCTGTGATAGGCGAGTGGGGAGAGGGAGCAATGGTCATCTTTCTGTTTTCACTGGCCCAGCTACTCGAATCCCACAGTCTGGACAGGGCAAGAAACGCCCTACGCTCACTTATAAACCTATCTCCCCGGGAGGCCATGGTTAAGAGGGGCAGTGAAGAGGTCGTTCTGCCGGTTGAAGAGGTAAGGCTGGAAGACACCATTATAGTAAGGCCCTCGGAGAGGATCCCGCTGGACGGCATAGTCACAGAAGGATATTCCTACGTAAACCAGGCCCCCATCACCGGCGAATCAACACCCGTAGAGAAGTATCGCGGGCAGGAGGTATTTGCAGGTACCATTAACAAGGAGGGTGCCCTGGAATTTCGTGTAACCCACCTTGCTAAGGACACCACGCTCGCCCACATAATACACCTGGTAGAGGAGTGTCAGTCACAAAGGGCGCCATTCCAGAGCTTTGTGGAAAGATTTGCAAGGGTCTATACCCCCACGGTAATAGCTCTGGCCCTCCTGGTAGCCACTATTCCACCACTTATCATGGACACGGGATTTGTACCCTGGGTTTATAAGGGATTGGTGCTACTGGTTATCTCCTGCCCCTGCGCCCTGGTAATAGCCACACCCGTAAGCCTCCTCTCGGGAATTACCTGCGCAGCAAGGAACGGTGTACTTATAAAGGGAGGTGTCCACCTGGAAGAAGCGGGCCGAATAGAGGCAATCGCCTTTGACAAGACAGGCACCCTTACCAAGGGTACCCCGGAGGTAATTGACATACTCCCCATGAACTCACTGTCCCACGACAGGCTCCTCGGCATAGCTGCGTCCATCGAGTCAAGGAGTGAACACCACCTTGGAGGCGCCATCCTGAGGAGGGCAAGAGAGGACGGAGTGCAACTACTAGAGGCCACCGGCTTTCAGTCCATTCCCGGAAAGGGTGCCTCTGCCGAGATAGAAGGAAAGAAATGCTATATAGGAAACATAAAACTCTTTAACGATTTGGGCATATCTATATCCCATGTGGAAGCTACACTCTCAGGACTCCAGGTCCAGGGTAAGACGGTTATGCTAATCGGTCGAGCGGATGGCCTATTGGGTACAATCACCGTGGCAGACGATGTACGTCAGTCCGGTATAGAAGCACTACCAGAGCTAAAACACAATGGCATAAAGAAGATTCTGATGTTCACAGGCGATAACAGTGGCACAGCCAAGGCCATTGCCGGGAAGCTCACCGTTGATGAATATTTTGCGGAGCTCTCACCGGAGGACAAAGTAACGGCAGTAAGGGATTGCATAAAGAGGCACGGCAAAACGGCCATGGTAGGAGACGGGGTAAACGACGCCCCAGCCATGGCAGCATCCACATTGGGTATTGCAATGGGCACGGCGGGAACGGACACAGCCCTGGAAACGGCCGACATCGCGCTTATGTCTGATGACCTCTCGAAGCTGCCGTTCGCCCTCGGCTTAAGCCGCCGTACGTTGCGGGTAATAAAGGAAAACATTGCCTTTGCCATAATCATTAAGGCTGTGTTCCTCAGCCTTATAGCCCCTGGATGGACAACACTATGGATGGCGGTTGGAGCCGACATGGGCGCATCGCTGTTGGTAATATTTAACGGCCTTAGGTTGTTGAGGTATAATCATTAATAAAGGCATGGCCGCAAGCTCCACCTTATACAAGCAGGAGAGGTAACAGTCACCATGAAGGCGGTTGTATTCCACGAACACGGCGACGTTAACAAACTGAAGTACGAAGACGTAGAGGACGCACCAAGCCCAGGGGCCCACGGGGTAAAGATCAGGGTAAGGGGCTGCGGCGTCAACCACCTGGACATATGGGTCAGGGAGGGCCTGAGAGGGCCCGACATCCCCATGCCCCATATACTGGGCAGCGAGGTAACGGGTGAGGTAGTAGAGGCGGGAAGGTCGGCCCTAGGCTTTAAGGTCGGGCAGAGGGTGATGGTCACCCCCGGTCTTTCCTGCAGGAGATGCAAGCACTGTCTCTCCGGTAACGACAGCCAGTGCAGGGACTTCAGGATAATGGGATACCAGGCACAGGGCGGTTATGCAGAATTTGTGACGGTATCGGCAACAAATATCCTGCCCTTATCAGATGCCTGGTCTTTTGAGGAGTGGGCAGCCGTGCCCCTCGTATTTTTGACGGCATGGCACATGCTTCTGACAAGGGGAGGTCTAAGGCCCGGGGAGGACGTGCTCATCCATGCAGCCGGCAGTGGCATAGGCAGCGCCGCCGTCCAGATAGCAAAATTTTGCGGTGCACGGGTCATTACCACTGTGGGGAGCGCTGAAAAGATAGAAAAGGCAAAGAATCTCGGGGCCGATGAGGTAATAAATCACCGAGAACAGAACTTCGCAGAGGCAGTAAGAGAGCTTACTGCAGGTAAGGGTGTAGAATTGGTCTTTGAGCACATAGGACAGGAGACGTGGGAGAGAAGCCTTCACAGCCTTACCAGAGGTGGACGCATGGTGGTGTGTGGTGCCACTAGCGGGCAAACCGGCACAGTGGACATCCCCTTCTTATTCTTAAGGCAGCTTTCCATTCACGGCTCGTACATGGGCGGGAGGAAAGAGCTCCCGGAAGTCCTCAAACTGGTAGAGCAGGGTAAACTTAGACCAGTAGTGGATACGGTCTTTCCTCTCAAGGACGCAGCACTGGCACATAAGAGGATGCAGGAAAGAAAATTCTTTGGTAAACTGGTTCTAAGGCCGTAAAGGGTGGCTTCTGCAAAACTGGTCGTGGGTAGTCTAAAGTCACTTTTCCGCGGGTCTCTTCTAAAAGAGAGGTAAACATGAGATTCCCACAAAGACTGTTTGTATTTATCTGCATACTCTTGTTCTTACCGCAGGTCTCCCTTGCCCAGCAAGTCCAAAAGATGCAGGATCTCTCAGGCCTGTGGACCTTGCGTTTTAATGGGGTTGAGGCCAATTGCCAAAACGAGGCCGAGAACGGGCCGAAGGAGGGGGAGTTTGTCTTTGAAGTATTGCAACAGGGCGATACCCTCTCAGCTACTTGGACAGATGGTGAGACTACCAACATCTTTACTGGGAAGGTTAGTGGCTCTATTGTCCGCGCAACAGTGTATGGATTTTATCTTGAGAATTGTCGCGTCCTTACAGATATAACCGCAGAGATTACGGGAATAGGTGGATTGGTAGGCAGATACTCAGGGCAAGAGTTAAACTGCGAGACTTGTACCTGGGAAGGAGAACTTACCGTTACGATTACGAAATAAACAGACGAAGGGGTCACTCGCTTTTACTTATTCTTGTTTGAGTAGGGGTATGAGCTTCTAATAATTCAACTACATCCTTGGCTGGGATGGCGAAATTTGAGCCAGTAAAGCCCGTGAATATACCGTAGGTAATGGCAATCACCTTGCCATTATGGTCAAAGATTGGACCGCCGCTCCCACCGATAGTTGTCTGGGCATCGAACACGACCCTGTCCTCCAGCACGTCGGTTATATGTCCCTGAGTGGCAAGGGGCCTTATCAAGTGACGTTTTGAGAGCTCAGCGGTCAGCTCCAAAAAGCCGAGACCCCTGGTGTAAACTAATTCATTCATCACAGGCTTCTCAAGTCTGGCAAGGATAGCACTTATTCCGGCAGGATAACCTATGACAACCACTGGCTCGCCTACAACAATGTCCCGGCTTGTCTCCAGTTCCAGTACGGGTAGTTCTATACCACGGGTATCAACGCTTACTATAGCCAAATCAACTTCTTCTGCTACGGTTTCCACTGTAAGAGGGAATGGCTCCTCAACATCCGTGAAGAATGCCCTAAACTCTATGAATTTTGGACTAAAACCCAGTTCCACCGGACCATACCGTCCGGGCCGTCTCCACCACGGCATGGCTATATGTTTATTCGTGAGAATCTTGCCGTCGGAACTGATAAGAAAACCTGTCCCAGTATACTCATAGGGTATATTGTACGTACTTTTTTCAACCTCTTCTCCAAAACCGTAGGTGCCCTGTATTAAACAGACCCCGCCACTAAAGTCCTTTATAATCCTTTCAGCAACAACACCCCTTGCCTCCAGGGTCTCAATCCTCTCCGCAGCCTCTTGCAAGCGATGCTCTAGCTCTTTCTCAAGCTGCCACTGAGAGATCGAACTGTAAATCACGGACACCCCCAGAAACAGTACCAAGAATGTCCCTAATGCCAGCCCGACACGGAAGCGTAGCGAAGACTGCGTTAGCGCCTCCCATACCAGCTCCTTAAAG
>JBHICS010000087.1:0-5519 GCA_046759685.1 Candidatus Brocadiales bacterium
GAGACCACCCTAATACAGACCATCGGTCGAACGGCCAGGAACGTAAACGCCGAGGTAATCCTGTATGCAGACACTATAACCTCCTCCATGAGGAGAGCCACAGACGAGACCCGCAGGCGCCGCAAGCTACAGCTTGAATATAACCGCAAGCATCACGTAACCCCCCAGACCATCCGCAAGGAGATACGCAAGGGCATAGAGGAGGAGGTGTCCGCAAAGAGGTACGCCCGCGAGGTGGTGGCGGAGACTGAAGAGGAATACGTAACGCTCGATTATATAAATGAATTACAGGGAGAGATGCGTGAGGCTGCGGCGAAGCTCGACTTTGAGCGCGCCGCAGAACTGAGGGACAGACTTTCCGCCTTGCAGGCTAAATAGTCTATGAAGTATAACAACAAGTGGGTGGCACAGGTCTTTTAGACCTGTGTATCTATGCGCAGGCTATAAGTTCGCCAGAGGCGCCACGCCCAATCCGGCTTAGGCGGATCATTCTGAGGGAGTTAAACGACTGAAAAATGTAGCGTGCGAGCTTGCTCGCGCGCAATCGTGGCAGTCCGCCTAAGGCGGACCACGCTACTCAGAATGACGCAGGACATTGGAGCAATTTTTGCAGGGGCCACCGTTATTATGCCAAATCATTTATATGGAATAATTGTATTAACCGTAGGGACAGCCCCTCGTGTGATGCCGAAGGCACATCCGCCTTTGGCGTGGCCTGCTCTGGAGATAAAGGGCAACCACAGGGGGTTGCCCCTACTTTGACGATGCAAGAAAAACAATGTCACTCCCATTTGACCTGGAAGAGATAGAACAGCTGATAGATATGGCCATAAAGGAGGATATCGGTGGCGGCGACGTGACTACCGATAGCCTGGTGCCTGAGTGGGTGGAGGCCAAGGCAGATTTCGTCGTCAAAGAGGCCGGGGTGGTGGCCGGGATGGTGGTGGCTGAACAGGTATATAAGAGACTGGACAGAAAGGTATCCTTCGACTACCTGGTAGATGAGGGCTCAAAGGTGCTTCCCGGGAGGGCGATTGCTGCAGTAAAGGGTTCCGCAAGGCACATCCTATCCGGGGAGAGGATCGCACTTAATTTTCTCCAGAGGCTCTCAGGCATAGCGACCCTCACCGCACAATACGTAGAAAAGATAAAGGGCCATAAGGCCAAGATATTCGACACCAGAAAGACCGTCCCGGGTTGGCGCACACTGGAGAAATATGCCGTAAAGATGGGTGGTGGGATGAACCATCGCATGGGTCTCTACGACCAGATACTGGTAAAGGACAACCATCTGAGGGTACTAGAGGCGGGTCAGGCCCTGGCAAAGGGTGTTCGGCTGGCAAGGGAAAAGGGGCCCCAGTGGATGCTTATCGAGGTAGAGGCCAAGTCGCTTGAGGAGGTGGAAGAGGCATTGGCGGCAAGGCCGGACATAATCATGCTTGACAATATGCCCATTGAAAATATTCGCAAGGGTGTAGAGATTATAGAGAGCGCAGGTCTCCAGAAGCCGCCTATAATAGAGGTTTCAGGCGGTGTGACACTAAACAACGTTGAGGAGATAGCAAAGGCCGGCCCGGACTGGATATCCGTTGGTGCCCTCACCCACTCTGCCAGGGCACTGGACATCGCCCTCGATGTCAGGGGGAGTATTTAAGTGGGCGTGAATTTTATATACTGTGTAGCATGTAGGGTATGTTACAACGCGCCTTATATAGATTACTCCAGCTCCTCCAGTTCGGCCTTAGGTGTGCGCATCATCAAATCGCTTACTGCCCTGCGCGGGTCTTTGTCTTCATATAATATATTGTAGATTTCTCTGCAGATGGGCATGTCTACCTCGTGCTTATCCGCCAATAGCTTGACCGAACGTGTTGTAAAGACCCCCTCGGCCACCTGCTCCATGCCCTCTAACACCTTCTTTAGCTTCTTGCCCCTGCCTATCTCCAGGCCGACGTGTCTATTACGCCCGTACGGGCTGATGCAGGTAGTGATGAGGTCACCAAGCCCCGTGAGCCCGCTAAATGTAGCCCTCTGGCCACCCATCGCCACGCCCAGCCGGGCTATCTCCACCAGACCCCTTGTAATAAGGGCCGCCTTGGTGTTGTCTCCAAACTTCAGACCTTCGCATATCCCGGCAGCAATGGCTATAACGTTCTTCACCGCTGCGCCCACCTCCACACCCACCATATCGCGGTTTGTATAGACCCGGAATCGGTCTGTAAAGAATACCCTTTGTATCTCATTGGACATTTCCTCGCCAGAGACCACCACAGTGGTAGGCAGGCACCGCGCCACCTCCTCTGCATGACTGGGCCCCAGCATGAGTGCAATGGGAATATTGCCGAGGACGTCCCTTATCACCTCGCTTGCCAGCGAGAGCGTCTCGTTTTCTATGCCCTTGACTACACTCAATACGCCCGTATCCTTTGCATAGTGGGGTTTAAACCTGTCCATGACAGACCTGAGGTAGGGGGTGGGGACTGCAACGACAATAAGTTCTCTCCCATCGGCCGCCTGGGCCAGATCGCTGGTGAGTGAGAGGTCAGCTGGGATAGGGATACCGGGGAGATACTTTACGTTCTCCCTCTTTTCTTTTAGGAATTCTATATACCCCGGAGTATTACCCCAGAGCAGGACGTCGTAGCCCTTCTTATGAAGCAGGAGCGATAAGGCGGTGCCCCAACCGCCATTGCCCAGAATGGAAATCCTTCTAACGGGCTTCATCTGGTCATGACTTTTCGGTAGGTAGCCCCTCTAAGAGGTGTGTAGAGATCGTCTCGTTCTCGTAGATGGGAAAGGAGGCGCAGAACTCAGCTACCTCTTTATTGACGTTTTTCTTTACCTCGTCATCCCATGGTGCCGAAAGCACACGGTCTATCCACTCTGCAATTGAGGCCATCTCCTGTTCCTTCATACCTCTGGTGGTAGCAGCGGCAGAACCCACGCGGATGCCGCTGGTCTCGAAGGCCCCCCTCTCATCGAACGGGATGAGGTTTTTGTTTACGTAAATACCAACATCCGACAGGCTTTCCTGGGCGTCTCTGCCCGATATATCCTTGTTGGTAAGGTCGAGTAGAAAGAGGTGGTTATCCGTGCCCCCAGTAAGCACCTCGTAGCCCCTGTTCGTGAGCTCCTTAGCCAGGGCACGTGCATTTGCAACTGTCTGTCTCTGTCGCTCAAGGAATTCTTCGGTCATGGCCTCCTTGAAGCACACGGCCTTGGCTGCGATTATGTGCATAAGGGGCCCGCCCTGCATGCCGGGAAAGACCATTTGGTCTATCTTCGCTGCGTATTTTGCCTTACAGAGTATGAAGCCTCCCCGCGGCCCACCAAGCGTCTTGTGTGTGGTGGAGGTGACAAAGTCTGCATGTGGCACTGGGTCTGGATGTACCTTACCTGCTATAAGCCCGGCTATATGGGCCATGTCTACCATGAGAAGTGCTCCTACATCGTCCGCAATCTCCTTGAATTTTGCAAAATCTATCGAGCGGGAATATGCACTGGCCCCTGCGATAATAAGGTCCGGTTGGAAGTCCCGGGCCTTCTTCATGATGGCATCGTAGTCTAGGAGCTTCGTCTCCCTATCGACGCCGTATGTGGCGGCCTCATATATCTGTCCTGAAAAATTCTTCTTAAACCCGTGGGTAAGATGTCCGCCATGTCTGATGTCCATCCCCAGTACCTTGTGCTCGGGTGAAATGGCTGCAAAATAAACGGCCATGTTGGCCTGCGAGCCGGAGTGGGGCTGTACGTTGGCATGCTCAGCGCCAAAGAGCTTCTTGGCCCGCTCCATTGCCAGGCGCTCCACCACGTCCACGTTGTCGCAACCACTGTAATATCTCTTGTGCGGGTAGCCCTCGGCATATTTATTGGTAAGGACGGAACCCTGGGCCTCAAGGACGGCCGGGGTACAGTAATTCTCAGACGCTATAAGCTCCAGATGAAATCTCTGTCGCTCCATCTCCCCCTTAAGTGCCTGCCAGACCTCCTGGTCAACCTGTTTTAAAGAGTCCATTTACCCCTTCCTTCGTTTCACTAAGAGGCCTTAACCATCGAAGGCCCATGCTTTGCAAGTTTCTGTCTGAGGTAGGCATCTATAAAATCGTTAATCTCCCCATCCAGTACCGCCTGTGTGTTGCCGGTTTCTGTGTCGGTTCGCAAATCCTTTACCATGTTATAGGGATGTAGTACATAGGAGCGTATCTGGTGGCCCCAGGCTATCTCCCCTTTTTCATCGTATAGGGCGGTCCTCTCTTTTTCCCTCTCCTTTTCCCGCAACTGGTAAAGCCTCGCCCTGAGCATACTCATGGCAGTTTTCTTGTTCTTGTGCTGGGAACGCTCGTTCTGGCACTGGACTACAATGCCGGTAGAGAGGTGGGTAATCCTTACGGCAGATGAGGTCTTGTTCACGTGTTGCCCCCCTGCACCGCCGGCACGAAATGTGTCGACCTTAATATCTTCCGGTAGTACCTCCACCTCTTCGCCCTCCTCCATCTCAGGAACGACGTCTACAGCAGCAAAGGATGTGTGGCGCCTCTGGTTTGCATCGAAAGGGGATATCCTCACCAGCCTGTGCACGCCGACCTCAGCGCTGAGGTATCCATAGGCCCATTCACCTCTTACGCGCACCACCGCCCTCTTAATGCCTGCTTCTTCACCCGGCTGTAGGTCCACAACCTCTTGTGTATAGCCGTTCCTCTCCATCCACCGGGTGTACATCCTGAGGAGCATGGCTGCCCAATCGCATGACTCTGTACCCCCTGCGCCGGCGTGTATGCTCAGATATGCATTACTGCGATCGTGGGGATGGCTGAGTAAGGCCCTTAGTTCAACCCCCTCTAATCTCTTTTGGAACGTCTTGATCTCCTGCTCCAGCTCCAGGGCAAGTGTTTCATCCTCATCGGCCAGTTGGGCAAGTACAACAAGGTCCTCACAATAACTCTCTAGTTCTTTAAATGGCGTGGTTATCTCTTTGAGATATTTAAGCTTTTTCAGGGTTTCCTGGGCCTTTTGCTTGTCTTTCCAGAGGTCTCCTGATGCCACCTTTTTCTCTAGCAGCCGCTGCTCTTTTTCCTTGGCCGCTATGTCAAAGAGAGTCTCTTAGGTTTAAGAGGCGTTCGCGGAGGGGGGTTAAATCTCTTTCCATACTACTGTGCCTTTATACTTGTTGGGTTCTTTTACTCTGTCGAATGAATTATATTTTGAAGTACCATAAAAGTCAAACTGTTTTTCACTAAAGCACACCTCTCATACTTGCGCTAAGATGTATTATATAATAGAATTTGTGATAATATATCTAACACATAAAGTGGGAGTTGTCCATTTAAGAGTTCTGCAAAATCACCCCAACACCGGGTGTCATTCTGATCCCCCTAAGGCGGAGAAGAATCTGGTGTTTTAGTCTAGTAGGGTGCGTCTTGACGCACCGATTTTAAAAATGTGGGGTATCGCAGGGCTTAAGTCCTGCGGCACCCCGTTATAGGGGCTATGTAGCTGTGCCCCATTCATGGGGCTTTTAA
>JBHICS010000088.1:0-5504 GCA_046759685.1 Candidatus Brocadiales bacterium
AAATTGCTCAGCAGTTTTAGCCATTAAATCACTACCTCCTTTTATCAGTTATTTCACCATTAATTTGACAACCAACGACAACAAAAAAGTTCACACAATTACAGACAGCAGGCCTTCTCAGACCCTTCCAAAAGACCTGCCTGGCATCCAGCATAATCTCTAATCTCCTTTCAAAAAAGACTAAACCTATCCACAACAAACTCTCTCTAGGCCATTCCACAGGACAGTTCTTGCGCTGAGGGCAGCCATTGCACCCCGTTTTATTAGCTCTTGGTTCTGTTCCTTTTCAGCGTATTGAAGGAGGGCTTCTTTTATGTTTGCGCTGTGTTCGATATCCAGCGTCATATGGAGGGCAAAGAACTCTATGTCATCCTCTCTTAAAGAGGGTTCTTTTTTAAGTCCCTCATAAATCGGACGATAAATGTAGGGGACGATGGACTCTGTACCAGGACCCATGGCACCGAGTGCTTCTAGAAAATGCCCCTCTCTGCATATGAGTAGGTACTCATGTATAAAGAGCCGCATCTCAGGTAATGGCTCAGTCTCTTCGATCTCTTGCGAATCCAGACTCAGGGCATCCATAAATTCACGAAAAATGGCAGGATGCGTACGGGTGGGGTTGCTCTCACCATGCTCCTGATAAAGATTTTTTATAAGAAATGCCCGTGAGCATTCATCGGGCATGTTAGCCACTATGGCCGAAATGTACCGGCCAAACCACCTTGCATATAGGTAGTACTGTCTGGCAAATATCCTTATCCTGTCCAAGGAAAGCTTGCCCCGTCTGAACTTCTCAAGAAAAGGATGATTCAGGGCTGGATGGACCCTTATCTCTTCTTCTAACGCCTCAAAATAATCCTGCGCATTTAACATCATAGGTTGTTCACCGCCATAGACAGGTAGCTATTAGCGTGCCAAAACCTTTGCGATGAATGTAAGTATGAGTGGGGAAATAGCTTAACAGCAAATAGGCCGAGAGGGAGGAAATGGCATGCAGGCTGGAAATCTGAAAAATTTTCGAGTTTTAAGGCTTTGTTATATTCTGCGGTGAAAAATTTTGCGGAATTAATCCCCCGTTTTCCACTCTTTTACCTTGTACTCAACTTTGCGAGTGGAAATGCCAAGTAACTTGGCTGCGTCCGTCTTGTTACCACTAGTCAGCTCCAATGTCTTCATGATTAACTCTTTTTCCACATCTTTTAAGGGTGTCCCAATACGAACATGAAATAATGGCACAATTGCACTATCCCTCGGCATGAGGCCCGGTGGTAGGTGCTCAGGTTCAATGACGTTCTTCTTGCAGAGTACTACCGCCCTTTCAATGGTATTTTCAAGCTCGCGCACGTTGCCAGGCCAGCTATATTCTCTTAGCAGCCTCATTGCATCGGGTGAAACCCCCTTAATATTCTTGTTATTCTTCTGTCTGTAACGTATCAGGAAATAGTCTACAAGTAGCGGCACATCAGCCGGTCTCTCCCTTAGGGGTGGTATATCTAGCCTAATTACGTTTAGCCTGTAATACAGGTCTTCTCTGAATTTGCCTTCGGAGACCTCCTTACTAAGGTCCTTGTTCGTGGCGGCTATGAGCCTCACATCTACCTGTCTCGTGCCTTCGCCCCCTACTCTCTCAAACTGGCCAGTTTCTATTACCCTTAGGAGTTTTGTCTGTACGTTGTGGCTCATTTCAGCCACCTCATCCAGAAAAAGCGTACCTTGATGTGCCAGCTCGAATCGTCCCTTACGCGTATAAAGTGCACCAGTGAATGACCCTGTCTCGTGGCCAAAGAGTTCGCTCTCAAGCACGCCATCTGCAAGGGCCGCACAGTGTAACACGACAAAAGGCCCGTCCTTTCGTTTGCTGGACTGGTGGACGGCATGCGCCACCAACTCCTTACCGACCCCGGTCTCCCCATAAATGAGTACCGTCGCTGCAGAAGAGGCAACGTCGCGGACCATCTCAAATATCTTCCTCATCACCGCAGTATTGCCCACAAGCTCCGAGAACGGCCGCTTCTTCTGCAGACGCGCCTTCAACTCCTCATTATCCTTAAGCAGTTGTTGCCTTTCCCAGATTCTTCCTAACTTATCCTTCAACTCATTCATGTTCAGGGGCTTGGTAAGATATTCCTCTGCACCCCGTTTTATTGCAGCAACGGCATTCTCTATAGAACTGTAGGCTGTCATCACCACTACAGGCATATCAGCGTCCCTTTTCTTGATCTCATCAATAAGTGAAAGAGCTCCCAGTCTGGGAAGTCTCATGTCGGCAAGGACGATATCAAAGTGCTGTGTCTCCATAAGGGCAAGGGCCTCGTAGGCAGAAATGGCCCCACTAGTCTCATAGCCTTCTTGTTGCAGCAGCTTCAAGAGACCGCTTAAGGAATTCCTGTCATCTTCTACCACCAATATCCTTGCCCGAGTCATCTGGTCCCATCCTCCAAGGGCAATGTTATAACAAATTCTGTACCCTTTTCAGAGGAGGCACATGAGATAGAGCCCCCGTGGGCCTGAACTATGTTTTGTGCAATAGGCAGGCCAATGCCTGTACCATCCCTCTTAGTAGTATAGAATAGCTTAAAGATATTGTCCTTCATATCCTCTGGAATACCACACCCTGTGTCCCTGCTTATAACCTTAACCATATCACCGTCTCTTTCGGCCAGCAGTGACAATGTACCACCATCAGGCATTGCACCAAAGGCGTTTAGCACTAAGTTAAGAATGACTTGCTTCAGCTTTTCCCTATCCGCCATAACACGCGGAAGGCCCTCTTCAATCTCTAGTTTAATACGAATCCCGCTGAGACCCGCCTGGGGTTCCACCAATTCTAACAATTCCTCTAGTATAGGTCCCAGGGCCTCTCTCTTGAGCACAATGTTGCCAGACCTAGAGAATTTCAGACAGTTGTCCACCAACTCATTGAGCCGCACCACCTCTTCTTTTACTCTTGAGACCACTTCAGGTATGTGTCCCCGAGTGGACTCCTTATGTATGGAGATTTCCTGCTCAAGAAGAAGCATTTGTATCTGAATAGCATTAAGTGGATTCTTCACCTCGTGGGCCAGTTCCGCAGCAAGCAACCCCATGGTAGCAAGGGTCTTGCTGCGCAGGAGTTCTTCAGAATATTTCTTTCTCTCGCTTATATCCTGAAAGGTAGAGACAACGTATTTTGCCTTTCCCTCCGAGTCTTTTATGGGGAAGACTATAACCTCTACCCAACACTCGCCCCCGTCCCCCCTATTTATTAACAGCTCCCTGATAACTCTCGGCAATTCTCCATGGATAACCTGGACCCCCGGACACATCGCATCAATGATGGTTTTTCCACTAGCAGTATGACACTGAAAGACCTCATTGCAGGCCTTGCCACCTATATCCTTCCAGCGCCAGCCCGTAATCTTTTCAAAGGTGGCGTTTATGGCAACAATCCGCCTGTCGCGGTCCTGCACCATAAGACCCACCCCTGCGTTCTGTAATGCCGCCTCAAGCAGGCTATTGTTCCAACCACCAGCCATAAATACACCTCATAAAACAAATATTATACCCTATAGCCCAAAGGACTTGCAATAGAGACTAGCTCAAGATTTATTGGTCAAAATAGAAGTAACACATCAGGCAGGTCTGTTCTCGGGGCAACAAAGGAAAGATAATTCTTGTCCAACCAAGTCAAAGAACCAAAGTAGACATATTATTCTTCGAAATTTCCCGGTGTCAGTCTACCACCTCAAAACCAAACGTATAGACCTTGATACGCCCTTGTATCTCCAATGGCAACGTCACTTTTAACCTTGCTCCAGCTGCATGTTTTGAGGGGTAAACAAGTATATCCCGGAACCCAGCAGGGAAAGGTCGGATATAGTTAGTATGCGACGACCCTGCCGGAACCTGGGTGGAGTCTAGATGGTGGTGTGTAGTAGCAGCATGGGCTGCTTTGCTGGGTACAGCGTGTTCTTCCTCTTCCTCGTTGTTAAGCACCCAGTGTGTAGCGCCCTCCGGGTCCCTAAAGATAACCTCGTCCCAGATTATCGATATAGGCCCCTGAGTCTTATTCCAGAGGGTGAAGTATATCTGACGCTGTGTTACAGTAAAACGCAGTCGTACGTTTTCGTCATCGAAACGCAGTTCATCACTGGTTACAGGTTTTATCAGTCTGACTGTATGCTCGCGGGGGGCCTTCTCAAGTTCCGCACAACCCCCTATTATGAAGAGTAACAATGCAAGAATACTAAAGGGATGGTATGTATTTCTGAACATGGCCAATACCTCTCAGCTCAGTTCAACCCTGCCACCTGCAAAAAAAGATACCAGAGTCCCATCCAAAAGCAAGCAAATTTCCGTTATCAGTATAGGGCCCAAACAGATTCTGAGACCAGAGGTAACGAGCCACTTATACAAGTTTATCTACGGGCGTAGCTTATCAAGCCCATCCGGCATGTTCGCGACCTTGGGGGACTTAGGGGCAAACTAGAAAGATGGCGAGGCCGACGGGACTCGAACCCGCAACCACCAGATCGACAGTCTGGTACTCTAACCAAATTGAGCTACGGCCCCACTTTTTAGGACTACTTTACTAAGCCACCATACTTCTTTGACAGATTTCTTCCAACACGCTCACTCACGAAAAGATAACAGTTGCCAGTTCTAGTGTCAAGGGTTTGATCCCACTCACAACAATAAAAGACTTGCTAAAAGACTACAATTCCCCAAATCGAAAACTTGTAAAAAGCTGTCTACAAAATGGAATATAATAAATTAAAAGGCCGGTGTATATTCACATAACGAGAGTCCGGAAAAGTATGAGGAAATGCAACCGTGAGAAAACACGTTACATAGAGCTATAGCCCAACACACTACCCGCTGGGCCCCTAGCTCAAATTTCTAGAATATAAAAACCCTAAAAGAGGACAACATATTTAGGAGGATCGGCGTCATGACTAGCAAAGAACTAACAGAGCTTAAGAATTTCATACTCCATACATCCCTTGCACAAGGTTTTGCAACCTATATGACCCTCAAATATGCCGATGAACTTCCTTCTTTTACACCCGGAGAAGAGGGTTCACTTCAATCTGAGCTACAGTTCTATAGGACCATACTGGCCGAGATGTTGAGCAAACAGGCCCTTCATCCAGTAGAGGAGGAATTTCCCGAGATGCATCGTGCAAGAGAGATTTCGACAGATGGTGCGGACAAGATTTACGAAGATATCCTGGCAGAGACCTTAGAGAAAGTCCGTTCAGGTTAGGCAATTTCGAATTTGAAGGGCAAAGCCATCTTGGAAACAGGGTGGTAGGTAAAATGTTGCCTACCACCCTGTTTCTTTCATTTTATTCGGCCCCAAGCCCTGTGACTTCCATAAGACCTATCTAGAGTGGACGTGCCTCTTCCCCTCATGCAGATACTCACCCTCGTGGATTCCTCCAGTGTATTTCTCTGGCGCCACCTTTTGCAGACAGATGCAAGCGTTTGGATATACTGCAAGCATGGTCCGGGTAACTAAATCA
>JBHICS010000089.1:0-5495 GCA_046759685.1 Candidatus Brocadiales bacterium
CAGGCCAGAGCACAATAAATGAATCTATGCTTACTGGAGAAAGCACTCCCGTGGAAAAAGGCCCGGGCGATGAGGTACAGGCGGGTACAATTAATAATAACGGCAACATCCTGTTTGAGGTGAAGAAGCTGGGAGAAGACACTGCGCTTGGCCATATAGTCAAGCTTGTTAGGGAGGCCCAGGCTTCAAGGGCCCCTATTGAGCGACTCGCCGACAAGGTCTCCGGAATTTTTGTGCCTGTGGTACTCGGTATAGCCGCGGTGACCGCCGGCGTCTGGCTCGCACTCGGACACCCGCTTGCCCTGGCCCTGGGTGCATCTATGGCCGTTTTGCTAATAGCCTGTCCGTGTGCGCTTGGCCTCGCCACGCCTACCGCCGTCACTGTAGGGGTGGGGCGTGCAGCGGAAATGGGCATACTAATAAGAGACGCCCAGAGCCTGGAAGAGGCATCAAGGTTGGACACCTTGATATTTGACAAGACAGGCACCATCACCCGCGGACAACCTAGTGTCACAGACTTTTATAACGCCTCTGACATGCCTGAAGACGAGTTGCTGTCTATCATAGCCTCCGCAGAAAGGCCATCGGAACATCCCTTTGCGCGGGCCGTTGTAGAGTACGCAATGTCAAGAGAGGCTGCAATTAAGAAGGTGACAGGTTTCAAGGCTATTAGCGGCTGTGGTGTAACGGCAACCCTGGACAGTCTTAAGGTCATTATAGGAA
Source organism: Candidatus Brocadiales bacterium (assembly GCA_046759685.1). Lineage (GTDB taxonomy): Bacteria > Planctomycetota > Brocadiia > Brocadiales > Bathyanammoxibiaceae > JBHICS01. The sequence goes on from JBHICS010000089.1 coordinate 724, forward strand.
GCGAGAGGATGCTAACGGATAAAGGTATTGACACGACCGCCTTCCGTAACAAGGTAACAGAAATGAAAAGAGGAGGAAAGACCCTCATTTATGCGGTGGTAAACGGACGTGTTGTATCCCTATTGGCCCTCCAAGACATCCCACGGGACAAAGCGAAAGGGGCCGTTGAGGAGATAAAGGCCCTCGAGATAGAACCCATCATGTTGACAGGTGACCACGAAGACACTGCCCGAGAGATAGCAAACCAGGTTGGAATCCAGAGGTTCAAGGCCGATATGAGACCCGCAGAGAAGGTGGCCGAATTGCGCCGGGAGAAGGACAAAAGAAAGAAGGTCGGAATGGTAGGCGATGGCATAAATGATGCACCTGTGCTGGCCGCAGCAGATGTCAGCTTTGCCATTGGTACAGGGACGGATATTGCGATAGAGACCTCCCAGGTTACGCTGGTAAAGGGAGACGTAAAGAAGGCCGCTGAGGCCGTGGCGCTGAGCCGTCAGACGATGAGGATAATAAAACAAAACCTCTTCTGGGCCTTCTCTTACAATATTGTGGCCATACCCATAGCCGCCCTGGGACTCCTGAACCCCATGATAGCGGCAGGGTCCATGGCCTTCAGTTCTGTGCTGGTTGTATTTAATTCATTGAGACTCAAGGGGTACCTGCCTGCGTTCGAGAAAGTCCGCCGTGCACCCGCAAAGCGCCCCCTGAAATGCTGCGAACTGAATAAGTCTAGCACAAACGTTTTTGCAAGGAGGTGATAAAAGGCACAAAATAAATATTTCTCTACGGAAGCTACACGAATTTTACACAGTACTTATTAAGGTAAGGAGGCGAAAGGGACTAAACTGCCTGTTTCTGTATGTTGATGTATTTAACGTTACACTCAGTTAAGGAGGGAGAACAATGAAGCTCGGCATAGTCTTGGGATGCCTGTTGGGTATCCTGGCAATGGGTATTGTGTCAACCGATTATTGTAGCACGGCCCTTGCCCAGGAATCCATAAAGGCAGTGTGTCCTACCTGCAAGGAGAAGACCGTCCTGAGGAAGGGCATCGGCATTACCCCTCTGCAAGAGGCGATGGTCTGCCCGGACTGTAAGGGTAAAGTTGCCCAGCATGTCTGCGACAAGTGTGGCACCGAAGTTATAGCCTGCCCCGCATGCAAAAAGGTCATGGCAGCGGTGGAAAGAGAGGCTGTCGAGGCAGTGTGTCCCACTTGCGGGGAAAAGACCAGACTCAGGAAGGGTATGGGTATTACCGCCCTTGAGAAGGAGATGGTCTGCCCTGACTGCAAGGGACTGGCCGCTGCACACGTCTGCGACAAGTGCGGTGCCGAGGTTGCAGCCTGCCCCAGGTGCAGTAAGGTCTTGGCGGCGAGGGCAGAGGTAGTAAAGGCTGTGTGCCCGCATTGCAAAGTAGAGAGGACGTTGAGAAAGGGCATGGGCAATATTGCCATACAGAAGGCAATGAAATGCCCCAACTGCGAGAAGCCTGTCGAGGGGTTTGAGGCCCATGTCTGTGGGGAGTGCGGCGTACATATGGTCGTTTGCCCGAATTGCAGGAAGACACTGTGATTAGCTTCTGGAGGATCACATTACCAAGGGGGCCTAGGTTCAGCGCCCCCTCCTAGGCCTCCCACCCTCCAGAAGAAGAGTGGAGGCACAGGGTTATATCATTGTGATTGGTCCAATGGAATAGAGGAATGGTTGCATGGACAACAAGTTACGGCTTCGACCTTGGACAGGGTCTAGGATAAGGGCGAATAGAAGAGTACGTACCTGCCTTATGTGTGGGAAGGATTTTAAGAGTGAAGGGCCACACAACCGCAGATGCCCTAGATGCAATTGCCGTCTGGAGCATACCAGGGATAGCTCACATTATGCGCCGACCATTTATTCTGTTGAGCGCATAGATATAATAGACTCTTTCGATTGAAATGCAGGAGATAGAATCCAAAGTTATGCAGAAGTATCAGTCGTTTCTCAGGAGAGAACATATGAGAAAATTTCTTAAGCACTTATGTGCATCACTACTATTTGCTTATTTGGTATTTGGGGTTAAGGCCCTCTCCGCCGAGGAGCTGGAATCCCAAGAGCCACCCCTGACGATAGGTTGGGCGGTAGAGGAGGCGCTTCGCAGCAATCCCGACATACAGGCCGCCCTCAATCGCTGGGAGGGCTCTCAGGAAGCCATCGATAGCGCCAGGTCCCTTGACGATCCAAAGGTAGGTTTCTCGCTGAGGAATGCAAAGTCTCCCGTACAATTCGAGGGTCCGGATTGGAAGAGATACCAGCGTATGGGCACCTTTTCCCAGAAGATACCCTTTCCGGGGAAACTTCGCCTCAGAGGGAGGATAGCTTCGGAGGCCTCTGAGATGTCCAAAAAGGACTGGGAGGAGACGATAAGGATAATAACAGCGCAAGTAAAGGCGGCATACTACCAGCTCCACTTTATCCATAAGGCCATAGATATAAACAAAGAAAACAAGGACCTGTTAGAGAAATTTACAAAGATAGCAGAGACCCGTTACAAGGTGGGCAAGGCCCCTCAGCGGGACGTCCTGGCGGCCCAGGTAGAGCTTGCAAGGATTATAAACGACCTCCAGGTCCTGGAAGAAGAGCGGAAATCCGCAGATACCAGGATAAACACCCTCTTAAATCGAGACCCTGAGGCACCCCTGGGCAGACCGGAAGACTACATACAGCACAAACTTCCTCTCAACCTGCAGGACGTAGAGGCCCTGGCCGTTAAGAACAGGCCCGAGCTACAAAAATTTGATTATGCAATAAAAAGGGATAAGTCGGCCCTCAGACTGGCTAAAAAGGACCTCTATTTCCCCGACCCGGAACTTGCCCTTCACTACATGCAGAGGGACACGTTTGCAGACAACTGGAGGTCCCAGGTTGGAGTAAATATTCCGTGGATATGGGGCAAAAACAGGGCAAAGGTAAGGGAGGCCAAAGAGGCAGTCCAGGCCGCAGAGGCCGACTATCAGGCCGTACAGAACTCTGTACTGTTTGAGGTCAAGGACTTTTGGGTAAAGGCTACCAACGCACAGACCACCACAAGGATATATTCCGAGAGCGTAATACCCCTGGCGGAACAGTCTCTGAAGGCCGCCATCACTGAGTATGAGACAGAAAAGATAGACTTCCTCACATTAATAGACAGCGAGAGGACGTTGCTGGAGGTGGAACTTGAGTACTACCGCGCACTGGCAGACTTTGAAGTCAACCTGGCAGAACTGGAGAGGGCGGTAGGCATTCCACTAACACAGGGTGGGTTTTAAAGGATATAGACCTCATTGTCATTCTGAGGGATTGAAATGCGTCTGAGGCAGAAAGAATCGCAAATGCGAGATTGCTTCGCTATGCTCGCAATGACGTACTGGGTGATTCGTTCTCCCACTAATTGCCTCCGACTGGCTTTTGTCATTGCGAGGGACGAATCCCGAAGCAATCTCCACTGTGGATTCTTCGCTTCGCTCAGAATGACACTGGCGCTGAAGTGACCTTTACAAAGGTCTAGGATTACGAAAGGAAAATTGAGATGTTCTATAGAAAATTAATGGTGCCACTAACCGTTGTGACAGTCTTTGTGGGTCTGGTCTTCCTTGATGCGCGCATCATAAACACAAATATGGATACATGTGGTAAGGGCACGTTGCAACGTGCCCCTACGGAGACCCTTGGTTTATGCGCTCTTAACATAGGTATAGGTATAGATTCAAAGCTGCTCTGGGCCGCACCCGAAGAGGCGGAGTACGAGTACTTCTGCCCTATGCACCCACAGGTAGTATCAGATGAGCCGGGGAAATGCCCTATCTGCGGTATGCCCCTTTCCAAGAGGCCCAAGGTCAGTGCAATGGTTGGAGAAGAGGGCCTACCGGAGGTTCCGTTGGTACAGCTCAGCCCAAGACAGGTGCGTCTGGCCGGTGTGAAAAAGGAACCAGTAGCTTATCGTCCCTTAACTAAGACAATATATACCGTGGGCAATATAACCTATGACGAGAGGCGGCTCACCTATGCAACAGCTTGGGTGGCAGGAAGGGTTGACGAACTCTTTGTGGATTTCACCGGGACCGAAGTGGAAGAGGGCGCGCCACTTGTCTGGATATACAGTCCCGACCTCGTGTCCACACAACAGGAATACCTCCTTGCCCTGGAAACTAAGGAGAAGATGAAGAACAGCACCCTCAAAGAGATAGTAAAGAGCACGGACGACCTCCTCGAGGCAAGTCGTGACAGATTACTCCTATGGGGAATAACCGAAGAGCAGATAGATGGATTGGCGCAGGCCGGGGAAGTACAGACCCATATGAACATTTATTCCCCTATAACAGGTACAGTCATAAAGAAGGACGTCCTGGAAGGGCAGTATGTGGAAGAGGGCGCCAGGATGTACACCGTAGCCGACCTTACCAACCTGTGGATGATGGCAGAGGTGTATGAGTACGAGATGGCCCTGGCCAAGCTGGGCCAAAAGGTGGAAATCACCTCGACGACCTTCCCCGGACAGACGTTCATAGGGGAGGTTTCGTTTATAGACCCATTTATTAATGAGGCCACACGCTCGGTAAAGGCAAGGGTAGATGTACCCAATCCGGACCTCAAACTGAAGCCGTCTATGGTTGTGAATGCCACTATAAAGGTGCCCCTGGGAGACTTGGATGATTCGGTTTATTATTGCCCCATACACCCCGAGGTCACCTCATCGGTGCCGGGGGTTTGCGATAAATGCGGCGGGATGGAACTCGTAAAAAAGCCTTCTGGGG
>JBHICS010000090.1:0-5449 GCA_046759685.1 Candidatus Brocadiales bacterium
CGAAAAACCCCGTCTCGGTCGTGCCCGGCTCATACAGCTCCCGACTGAGGGATCTTACCTCCCTACGGAGTGCGGCTCGACGGGGTGACTGCGTTGAATCATCGCTGTACTCCCCCTCAACCTTCCCCAAGAGTAGGCTATAGAGTGTCCCTACCGGGTCGAGGATGTCTATGGCCCCTCCCTGCTCATCCACAACAAACTCATCCTCTTTGGCGGCGCGTCCTTCGAACGGCACTGTGAAAAGTGGGCTGCGCTTCTGTATCCTTCTTATTGACCTACGCCTGCCTTTTTTGTTAAGTACGTCGCTGGCCACTGCAGGAAAATCCACCAGTATAATATCAGGGCCCTTCATTAACACCTTCTTCATCCTCACCCTATCATCGCAATTCAATAGCGAGGTCATTACGTCCTTAAACTTGGTATGGGCCTGCCTTATATTAAAGGGTGTTAATTCCTCTGGTGCAAGGAAGACGAGGTCCGGCCCCACAAGTGAAGGTTCTATCTCCCTCAAATTGCTCAACACACCCCAGAAGTAGACCTTCTTCATCATCCCAAGGCCCTCTACAAGGGCCAAAATGTCACTCTCCAGTCCCTGCTCCTTAACATCGAGTACTATCTTAAGGCCGTTTATCTTGGCAAACCTCAGCACCTCCCTAAGCAGTGGTACTGTTTCACCCTCAAATCGCTTATCCAGCCATGAACCAGCGTCGTAGACACCAATCTCATCGAAAAGCAGTTCACCCACAGATCCCTTACCGTTGGTAGTTCTGTCAATAGTTTCGTCCCGCATGATGACAAGCTTTCCGTCCTTCGTCCTTCGAACATCAACCTTAAGAACAGTTGCACCCTGCTCCACTGCCTGTTCGAATGCATAAAAGGTGTTTTCCGGGGCACCTTCCAGCACTCCTCCGTTGGCGGCTATCAGCACTTCTCCGGGTGGCTCAGAGAAGGCCGTTGTCATAAGGGCATACTGCAGGAGGAAGATTCCGCAAAAAGACATAATAACTGCCCTGTTCAATCTTTAGTCCCCTATATAACAACTATTAAATATGCTTAAAAGACTACAACTGCCTGTCGTCAGTATGGTGTTATGGGCAAGGTCTTGCCGGCGTCCCGCCCCTCCAAAGGTATCTGCCAATGGGGTTTTTCTTTCCAACTCAAACGCTGAGTCTTCGGGTCATAGTATACCCTCTTTGCAAAAGTCCTGGCCTTTTTTCTTCTTACCTCCGCAGTTGGCGTGCCGCTAAGAATCATCTTGTTCAGCTTCCAGTCCCATTCCAAAATGTCTCCGATTCCCTCAATCCCACCTTCTTTTGTATCACTATACACCACATCCCCCAAGGCTACCACACGCCTCACCTCGTTCGTTTCATTAATGAAGGCATTGAGCCGGTTACACTCCACCTGCTGTCGGCCCTTAAGGGCCAAAACATTTTCAAAGAAGCTGATCTTCTTATTCCTCTCGTCTCTTACCATCTTTTTGGTCCAACTTATGTTTGTCAAACTTGCATCTCTGCTCCCTTCTTTCCCCTGTATATACAGTGTGCCTTCCCCCAAAACTTCAATACGGCCAGTGTTCATGTCCCAATGTGCCTCATTTCCGTACACCTCTCTAAGGTTGGCACCTTTTTTCTCCACCATATAGGCCCCGCCCTTTGCCACAAGGTTCTTTACCTTGAGTTCTTCACCCTGGTTAAACCCGACAATAAGCTCTTGGCTGTTTATCTTGAAATCTTTTCGGCTCAACTGAACATCTTTTTCAAAAACCGCCTGCCCCTCTGACTTCTCGAAGCTCATCCCGCCCTTCCATGCAATGGTGACATTTCCAGAGCCTAGCATGCCATCGCCAGAACCCTCGTCCTCGAAGCCCTTGGTGGTCAGTTGGCCACCTTTTGGGGCATTTACCTTGTCATCCTTCTGGTGAAATACTATCTTGGGGGAGACTATAGATGTCTTTTCCTCGAAGAATGCCGCGTTGGGCGTTCCCTTCAGGGTAGTAGCGTCCGTAACGGCATCCCAGAAAAGGGAATCACCCTTGGCCACCTTCTTACCCTCGGAGGCGGTGACATTGCCTTCTGCAACGATCATCTTTGGCTTACCGCTGTTATCGCCAAAGATAATCACCATCTTGTCCGACGTCATCGTTGAATTTCCCTTCCTGACCTTTACATTATCATGAAAGGTAACCATGTTTGGTTCCTTTTCAAATACCATCTTTCCGCTACAGCGTATATAAACCCTTTCGGGCTTATTCTCTTTCTCCCCACTCTCCCCAAAGGAGACCACAAACAGATTACTCTCCGTGTCCTTTATCTCCGCCACAACAGACCTTTCTATCCACATCCTCCCACTGAACAGCTCGGCCTCCATGCCCTCTCCCTCTATGTTCATCCTCTCGCCCTGTACAACAACCGGGCTATCAGTGTGGGCCCTCTTTCGGTCTGGATAGTACGTGAGATGCTTTGTCTTCAGTGTGGTATTATCCCCCAGCCTCACCACCACATTCTTTGTCAGGACACCTATGTTTGACACTTTGTCCATCTCTCCCTTTCTGGAAGTTATAACTATGTCCTGGGGTTCAGAGGCGCCCGTGTCTTCGGTGGTACCCTTCAGGCGAATCTCCGGCCTGTCAATATTGTAAACCTGGTCATTTACAAGTACTGCCTCCTTACCCCGAAGGGTAAAGATCTCTTTCCCTGACTCGTCATAACTAGGGAGATAGAAATCGCTGATATATTGGTTTACTTGCGACTCTTCCCGTGCGCCCTGCTGGAGCTCCGTATAGGACTTTCCCCTGTAGGCTTTTGCGGTCTCTTTCTTCCTTATTACGGCAAACTTGTTAGGAATGACACCCACTATCGACAACACCCCACTAAGCAAGAAACAACCAAGTACAGAAAACAACACTATCCTCTTCTTGCTCATAACCATTATTTATACATACCTCTTCAGGATGCCTTCCCATTTACCTTGAGATTTTAACACCTTCTCCACCACTTCTCTCACCGCACCTCCACCACCAGGGGCCTGCGTTATGTAATCCACACTATTCAATAACTCCCTGGGGGAACCCGTCACAGCGACAGAAAACCCCACACGTCGCAGTACAGGCAGGTCTATCAAGTCGTCTCCGATATAGCACACCGCGTCGTCCTTAATCTTGTGTTTTGCAATTATCTTTTCATAGGCTTCCAGCTTATTATGGGCACCCTGATACACGTCCTCTATGCCGAGTTCCTTGGCCCGGTGCTCAACAGCCTGTGATGTCCTCCCGCTGATTATAGCGGACTTAAGCCCGGCACGGTGCCAGAAGGTTATCCCAGAACCGTCCTTCACGTGGAAGACCTTTTGTTCCTCTCCCCGGTCATTACAGAATATCCTGCCATCAGTAAGCACTCCATCAACATCAACAATCATAAGCTTTATATTTTCTAGTTCCACCCTTATCAGTATCCCACGTCCATGAGGTCTTGAACATCTACTATGCCTACCGGTACACCCTTGTCATCAACGACCGGTAGCTGGTCTATCTTGTATTCCCTGAGGACCCTGTAGACATTAGCAGCGAGGGAACCCGCATTGACGGTCTTTGGCTCTCTGGTCATGACCTCACTTATAGGTCTCTTGAGGAAGTCCTGTCCCTTATGCAGTTGCCTTCTTAGGTCCCCATCAGTGAAGAAGCCACAAAGCCGACCGCTCGAATCAACCACGCTTACGGCACCTGGCCGGCCCCTTGTATACGTCATGGGATTAAGGGCCTCGATGACTGGGGTAGATTCGGAGGTAACCGGATTGCTGTCTCCTTTACGCATGACCATATCAACGGTAAGGAGTTTTTTACCCAGCTCCCCTCCGGGATGATAGGCTGCAAAATCCTCTTTCTGCAGGTCTCTCTTCTTAAACACCGTAAGTGCCAGTGCATCCCCAAGGGCCAGCATGGCAGTGGAACTTGCGCTTGGTGCCAAGCCGAGGTGGCATGGCTCCTCTATCTTTCCTATGTCCAGTACCACATCGCTGTGTAGGGCAAGGGTAGATTCCCTGTCGCCTGTTACTGCCACCACCTTTGCGCCTATCTTCTTCACGTGAGGAAGTAAAAGCACCACCTCCGTCTGTCCACTATTAGAGAATGTGAGCACCACGTCTTCCTTCACCACCCTGCCCAGGTCGCCGTGCCGAGCCTCCGCCGGATGGAGCCAGTAGGACGGGGTTCCAGTCGAGGCAAGTGTGGCAGAAACCTTTTGGCCAATTATTCCAGCCTTGCCGATGCCTGTCACAACTACACGGCCACGGCAGTTAAACACAATATCTACTGCCCTCTGGAAGTTCTCATCTAGCCCCTTGACGAGATCCCCTACGGCCCGGGCCTCAAGCTCTAAGACCCTTCTCGCAAATTCGACGTCTCCACCAGCTTCTTTCATGTGCTCCTCCCTTAAACTTTTTGATTATATGTTCTTATGTGCAATTATTCAAGGGGGTATGTAAGTTCTTTCCTTGACAAGGTTATCGTGAGATGCTAGAATTTTGTCGGTATGCCCACAGACTCCTACTTTATACTTGTTCTTGTGCCTGTTATACTTACGGTCATAACAGTACACGAATTCTCTCACGCATATGCAGCCGACCGGCTAGGGGACCCCACAGCAAGGTTTGAAGGCCGACTGACCCTGAACCCAATATCACACCTAGATCCCCTCGGCACCCTTTGTCTCTTTGTCGCACACTTTGGATGGGGGAGGCCTGTGCCTGTAAACCCGCGTTATTTCAGGCATCCGCTGAGGGACGACATGATTGTCTCCGCGTGTGGTCCAATGTCCAACCTCTTAACCGCACTAGTGATGGGTATTGCGCTACAGGTGTCTGTGGAGAACTCACTTATTCCGATACGCAGCTACCTATACGACTTCTTCCGTCTGGGGCTAATTATAAATCTGTCTCTGTGTTTTTTTAACCTGCTTCCACTTTATCCGTTGGATGGCTCCCATATACTGAGGGGCCTGCTGCCTAAGAGGCTTATACCGGAGTACGAACACATAAGCGGCTATAGCCCTTTTATACTGGTGGGCCTTGTTGCCCTTGGTCCAATATTCCAGGTATCTGTCTTTAGCAGTGTCATTGGTCCACCGGTGTACTTTTTCGCAAGACTTTTCACCAGCATATTATGAGCGAAAGCACCATCGAGTATAAGGTAGAACTTGAGGCCTATAACGGCCCAATGGACCTGCTCCTGTATCTGATAAAGAGGGAAGAGGTAGATATATACGATATACCCATCGCCAGAATTACGGACCAATACATGGCCTACCTAGAGCCCCTGGAGGTGCTTGAGCCTGCACTGGTGGGGGACTTCTTGGTCATGGCCACGACCCTTATGTACATAAAATCCCAAATGCTGCTACCTCAAGCCCCTGAAGAGAAAGAGGAAGACCCAAGATGGGAACTGGTAAAACAG
>JBHICS010000091.1:0-5375 GCA_046759685.1 Candidatus Brocadiales bacterium
TAAGCGAGTTGGGCCAGAACTTGTGGACATGTATACCACGCTGACTCAGAATTTAGAAGTTAAGGTATTTGGCAATATACTTGACTTTTACCTTTGGCTATATAGAATGTCGAGTACTTTCCATGGGGTGCATTCCGAGGTCTATATGGTATCATGAAATTTGGGTATATATCTTATCTTATTAAGCATATTACTTACCCAAAAACACTGCAATAATAGGCCACACGCAAAGAACCTCTTTGGGGCAGAGAGGTCTCCAACAAGAAGACCCTCTCGGAGAGGGGTTTTCCAGGAGAGATGATGCAGGCTTCCAGGCATAGTCCTTCAGTGGTTTGTAGAATGGAGCGAAGACATACTCTTCAGCCGCTAAAACACCTCTTTTGCAGTTCCACGTGCGTTCTGAGCCTAGTAGCTATTTTTTGTGGTTTAACGCTGACCTACTCCATGGATGTCCTGGCACAAGCTGCTTCTCCTCAACAGGAGCAGACGCATGAAGTTATGCGTCTTGATAAATTGGAGAGGGAGGCCCAGAAGATTCTGGAGGCGAGAAGGGAGTTGAGTCAGAGGTTCTTTTATGACTACGGCGGTTGGTCCAGCGGAACGTATATTACTTACGACGACTTAAGCAATGACGGGGTGTCAAAAAAGAGAAGGACCCTACGCCTTAATGACACCCGTGTATGGGCATCGTTAAATGTTGAGGACATACACAATGTATACGTCCGCGCAAGGGTGGCGTACAATGATTGGCTTCGAGGAGACGAGTACCGCAGGCGAGAGGATGACCTCAATGTCGACCTTGACCAGGCCTTTTATACCCTTGACTTCCGAAATGCATTAAAAACCTATTTTGACACCAGTATGCCTTTTAGATTAAAGCTTAAAGGTGGAAGATTTCGCAGCTATATAGGGAACGGACTCGCCTACTCCAGGCTGGCCCTGGGACTCCAGCTCGAGGGTCGGTCGCGCTATGTGGATTTTAAGGCTATTTGGTTTAGAACCCCTCACGGAGAGACCAACGCTGACTACAGCGTCCCCGGCTTCCGCACGGAGGGTCAGAGACGGTTCTTCTATGGTATCGAGATAAGTTATCCGGGTTTTAACCGCCATACGCCGTATTTTTACTTCTTGAATCAAAAGGATAGGACCACTTTGGAACCTCACGACCCAGAAAACCTACCTGATGATTTAAACCAGAAATACCACTACGATTCCAAGTACATAGGCCTGGGCTCGAGTGGGTACATCATCAAAAACTTGAATTATGAAATAGAGGCAGTGCGTGAGATTGGAAGGAGCTATGCGGAAGGTTCCTCTACAGTACCGGCGAGCCGTGAAGATATAAGCGCATGGGCCCTCAACGCCGAGCTTGAGAAGGTAGTAGAAGTGGTAACACATCCCACCTTTCGTGTACAATACGCCTTCGGTACGGGGGACAAAGACCGCGATGGTGTCACAAACACCGTCGAATCAGGGGACAACACCGGTAACAAGCCCAATACAAAGGACCGCAACTTCTTGTATTTTGGATATCTTGATACTGGAACCAACCTTGCCCCCAAGCTGTCCAATTTACATATGTTCCATTTAGCAGCCGAAGTAAAGCCTTTGGAGTTTACCAGAAACTTTAAGGAAACCGTAGGATTAAGCTTCGACTACTATTTCTTCAGAAAACACAGAAAGGAGGGAGGTATTTTTGACTTCAGGGCGGATAGGCGTCTGACGAATGTAGGAAGGGAAGCGGGCGTAACCGTCACCTGGAATATCTTATCGGACCTATCACTTTTCGTCAACTACAGCAGGTTCTACCCGGGTCACGCCTTTAGTGAGAAGAATGCAAGGGATTATGTCATTGCCTCGCTTAACTGGCAATTTTGATTAGTAACTCCTCCAATACTAAAGCCGCCAAAGTACTGCATACTATGACGGGCTGCAACTCTTAATAAACACATCAGTAACTGCCCTTAAACCTCAGAATTTCTCTGATTACCGTGTATCTGAATATTATTCATTTTGCTGAAAAATCTCTTGTAACTTACAGATGGATTTGTAACAATACGTGTCACCTTGTATTGAGGGGTTGTTCTCATCCATGCAAAGGATTGGTACCACAAAATGGTTGTAAAGGGTAAGGAAAGACCAGGCGCCCGTAGGTTGGAAGCAGAGTTGGCAGAGAAGGCGTCTTTGCTGGCCTCTGCTGAAAAGAAGTTAGTAGATCTATCCAGCATAATTGTTGCCAATACCACCGTCTTTAGCCGCAGCCTATCCTTTGAGGATGCACTTAAGACAGTGCTTGAGGCTATTACAGGCCTGATTGGTGCTGAGGCCTGCAGTCTGCTACTTGTAGGTGAAACAGGCACGCTTTTCTCCATGATATCCTTGGGCCCGGTAGGTGAAGCCATACAAAAGGTGTTGAAATTAGAAGTTGGTGAGGGCATAGCCGGTTGGGTGTTTAAGACAGGAGAAGCGGTTATAGTAAATGACCCTTATAATGACAAGCGCTTCTGTGCAAAGTTTGACCAGGAAATGGGGTTTGAAACTAAATCTATTCTGTGTCTTCCTCTCATGGTGGAAGGGGAGACTATAGGGGTAGCCCAAGTAATTAATAAAGCAGGTGGTTTTACTGAACATGACAAGATGACAGCCACATTATTTTGCAACCAGGCTGCCGTGGCAATACGCAATGCCAAGCGCTATGATGAGTATAAAAAGAACAATGAGCTTAAGGAAAAGGAAAATGTCTATCTAAGAGGCCAGCTCAGGAGAAAAGACGATATCGTGGGAGAAAGTGTGCAGATGAAAAACGTCCGCTCAATGATAGACAAGGTGCGTAACTCCCCATATCCTGTGCTAGTCAGAGGAGAGAGTGGAACCGGTAAAGAGCTTATTGCCAAGGCAACCCACTACGGTAGCCCTAGGTCAGACAAGCCGTTTGTTGCCATAAATTGTGCTGCTATACCTAGGGAGCTTCTGGAAAGCGAACTCTTTGGTTACGAGAAAGGTGCTTTCACAGGTGCTGGCCAGAGAAAATTGGGCATTTTTGAGGTGGCAAATGGTGGGACACTGTTCCTCGATGAAGTGGGGGATATGAACCTCTCTTCCCAGTCCAAGATTCTCCGGATATTACAGGAAAAGGAGTTCCAGCGGGTTGGTGGCACCGAGAACATAAAGGTAGATGTAAGAATTATCGCAGCAACAGAAAAAGATTTATCGGAAGAGATCAAAAATGGTAATTTTCGTGAGGCACTTTATTATAGACTAAATGTTGTACCTATCCATGTTCCTCCCCTCCGTGAACGGAAGGGAGATATTAGCCTGTTGGCAAATTGGTTTCTGGAGAAGAGTTCTGTGGAAGTGAAGAAACATTTTCGTGGCTTTTCTCCAGATTGTCTCTTGCTGCTAAATGAATATGACTGGCCAGGGAACATTAGGGAATTGCAGAACGTGGTGGAGCGCTTAGTCACGTTGACACCGGACGGTGAAGTCATTGAAGCCGACGAACTGCCCCCAGAGATAAGTGGTCTATTTCCTGCAAAGACTATGTACAAATACAAGTCACTTGGGTCCCTCTATGCGGCCACAGCCCGTTTAGAGAAGAATATGATATTGGAATCTCTAAGAGCTACCAAGGGTAATAAAAGCAAGACCGCTTCTCTCTTAGGTATTAGCAGAAAAGTGCTTTATGATAAAATAGCTCAGCATAATATCAAAGAATAAGGCAAGAAATGCCTTGACATATGTGTAGCGTCATGTGTAGTGTGGTGTAAACTTTTTTACTACATTTTTTGGTGTTCCGTGGAGCTTGTGCCGGGGGTTATAATTTGGGTGGATATTCTCCCATGTCATTGTATGCTATTAGCTTACAACTAAGCCCAAGAATAAGGAAACAAAAAACCAGCTTGTGTAACGTATTGAAGCACAAGCATGCTACATTTTGTGATGCAACGTGGAGCTTGGCGTAGTTATTATAATTTGGGGGCGATTTCTTAAGCCGTTGTATAATCTAAGCTTACTACTAATAGTCAAATAAACATCTCTTTGGTATGTTTATTGCTACTCTATAATCTTGTGGCGAACTGCCATGAGATTAACCGGGTGGGGGTATTCGTTTGTTAGCTGCCTGGTTACCTCTGTTTATGACAGTTTTTAGAGAGGTGACAGCAGGATATGAAACCGGGCGAAGTAGTAAAGCACCTTTTGTCCTTGCTATTCTGGATAGCCTTGGGGCTATTTGCCTCTCAGGGTCTAGCCTTTGCTCAACCTTCTGAAAAACTGAATGTTGCCATTGTATCAGTGGAAGGTGATGTGGAGGTAAAATTCCCTGACCAGGGCTGGGTTCCGGCGAAGCCAGGGATGAAACTACAGGAGGGTGTAGAGCTCAGGACAGGACCCTTCTCTACCGCTAACCTCATATTTGCAGACAACAGCATCGCCTCGGTAGATTCCTTCACGCAGCTTACCATAGACAGTTTCGTCAAGACAGACACCACCATCAAGACCCATATAAACCTGACAGTGGGCTCGATGACCAGTACGGTTAACAGGGGAGAACTCATAAACGATTATGAAATTGTTACCCCAACTGTAACCGCCTCGGTCCGCGGGACCCAGATAAAGAGAATAACGTCCGGTGCGCTGTATGGTGACAGTATAGAAATGGGTGATCACGGCAAGCTGGAGTTTTTTGATGATATTGGCCTCCTTCACGCATTATTGGGCGGTGAAAGTTCAGGTTCAGAGCTAGCTCCTGATGCACCAGAGGGAGGCGCAGATGCAACTTCTGTTGCAGACGGCTCTCTTGGGGATACAAACAACCTTCTTAGCGCCCCTGGCCAGGAGACCACAGACTCAAGCACAGAAACCGTTGCTCTAGCAGATGCTCCCCTTTCAACGACTGATACAGGCACTCTTTCCACTGAAGGCAGTGCCTTTACGGAGACAGCGACTGCCTCAAGCGACCCTTACCAGGGTACGACTGATACAGGCACTCTTTCCACTACTGAAGATAGTACATTCACTGAGACGACAGTTGCCTCCAGTGACCCTGACCAGAGTATCACGGACTCCGGTACACAGACCGTTGCTCTAACAGATACCTCCCTTTCAACGACTGATACAGCTGCCCTTGCTTCGACGGACAGCACCGAGACGGAGGAAACAGAGGATGAGGATACTGATACTCTTTCCACAGAAAGTAGTACATCTACTGAGACGACAGTTGCCTCCAGTGACTCCGACCAGGAGACCACAGACTCAAGCACAGAAACCGTTGCTTCGACGGACAGCACCGAGACGGAGGAAACAGAGGAAGAGGATACTTATACTCTTTCCACAGAAAGTAGTACATCTACTGAGACGACAGTTGCCTCCAGTGA
>JBHICS010000092.1:0-5310 GCA_046759685.1 Candidatus Brocadiales bacterium
ACTGGGAATAACGCCTTTTAACTTCCCTCTAAATCTTATTTGTCATAAGCTCGCACCTGCCATCGCTGGATGTAACACCATCATCATTAAACCACCTTCTGCTGCCCCATTAACCGCACTCATTCTGGCAGAGGTGGTGATGGAATCAGGACTGCCACATGGGGCGTTTAGCGTCCTCCCATGCACTACCGTCATGGCCGAAAAAATGGTAAAAGACGACAGGCTCAAGATGCTGACATTTACCGGGAGTGCACAGGTAGGATGGCAGCTTAAGGCCATGGCAGGGAAAAAGAAGGTATTGCTGGAGCTTGGTGGGAACGCCGGGGCAATCGTTGACAAGGACGCAGATATAGAACTCGCAGCCCAACGCGCGGCCTACGGGGCGTTTGTCTACAGCGGTCAAACCTGCATATCAGTACAGAGACTGTACGTACACGAGGAGGTCTACGAACAATTCCTCGACCGATTAATGGATCATGTAAAGGGCTTGAAGATGGGGAACCCCCTGGATGAGGACACATCCATTGGACCGCTTATTACCTCTGACGCAGGAAGAAGGGTGGAGAGGTGGTTAAAAGAATCGGTGTCCCAGGGGGCAAAGGTCTTAGTGGGCGGTGTCCTACGTGAGAATAATATTATGGAGCCTACCATTGTAGTGGACACACACCCGGACATGAGGATAAGCTGCGAGGAGGTCTTTGGTCCACTTGTTACGGTGAGCAGGTTCTCTTCATTTGAACGTGCCGTTGACGAAATCAACCGGTCTCGGTTTGGGCTCCAGGCAGGTGTATTTACTAACGATATTAACAAGATTTTCTTGGCGTATAGGACCCTTGAGGTTGGAGGTGTCATGATTAACGATGTTCCTACCTTTAGGGCAGACCATATGCCGTACGGGGGAGTGAAGGATTCCGGAATGGGTCGAGAAGGAATCAGGTATGCCATTGAGGAGATGACCGAGCCGAGGGTATTGGTATTTAACCTTCAATAGTCCCTATCTTAAGGAAGAGAATATGCCTAGAGACATACCTGTGGGAAATGGTTCCCTGCTTGTAAATTTTGACAAGGATTACAACATAAGGGACATCTATTTCCCCTTTGTGGGTGAAGAGAACCAAACCATTGGCCACCCCTGCCGCTTTGGCGTGTGGGCTGATGGTCAGTTTAGCTGGTTGGGAGATGAGTGGCAGACGTCACTTGACTACTTGGAAGACACCCTTGTCACGAACGTCAATGCCAGAAACGACCGGCTGGGTGTAGAGATTGAGGCACACGATACCGTGGACTACGAGTTAGACATATATGTAAAAGAGATAAAGGTACGAAACCTGCTAGATAGAGACAGAGAGGTAAGACTATTCTTTCATCACGATTTCCACATATCTGGATTTGAGACGGGTGACACCGCTTACTACGACCCCTACAGCCTCTCTATGATCCACTACAAAGGAAAGAGGTACTTTCTTATAAACTATTGCAACCAACATAAGTGTGGGGTGGACCACTTTACTACAGGGAAAAAAGAGGTTGCTAAGGTAAAGGGGACATGGAAGGACGCAGAGGATGGAAAGCTAAGCGAAAATCCGATAGCCCAGGGCTCTGTTGACTCCACCATTGGCATAAACCTCTCTATCCCTGCCAACGGTGAGGCAATAGCCTACTACTGGATAGCCGTTGGGACCACGTACGAAGAGGTAACAAATCTGAATAAAATCATCTGCGACAGCACCCCGGCAAATATTGTTAATAGGACGGCAAATTACTGGAGACTCTGGGTGAACAAGGAGGAATTCAACTTTGATGGACTCCCCCAGAAGGTCATTCGTCTCTTTAAAAGGAGCCTACTCATAATCAAGACCCAGATAGACAAAGGCGGGGCAATCCTAGCGGCGAATGATTTCGATATCACACACTTTGGTAAAGACACGTATTCGTATATGTGGCCCAGGGACGGAGCAATAGTTGCATATGCCCTGACCAGGGCGGGTTATCTCCGTACCGCCAGGAGGTTCTTTGAGTTTTGCGCCGACGTTATTGCCCCCCAGGGCTACCTCCTCCATAAGTATACACCGGACAAATCAATAGCAAGCTCATGGCACCCCTGGTATAGGGCGGGGAAGCGGGAAATACCCATACAAGAGGACGAAACGGCCCTGGTAATATGGTCCATGTGGAAGCACTTCGAGGAATTCCGCGACATAGAGTTGGCACGACATCTCTATAAAAAACTTATCCTGAAGGCAGCAGACTTCATGGTTGACTTCAGGGACTGGGAGACTAATCTGCCCCTGGAGTCCTATGACCTGTGGGAGGAACGGTATGGGGTGCACACCTTCACTGCCTCCACAGTGGTTGCCGGGCTCAAGGCGGCAGCAAACTTCGCCCTAGCCTTTGGGGATAATAGCTTGGCACAGAAATACAGTGCTGCAGCAGAAGATACAAAGGCTGCCATCGTGAAACATCTATACGACCACAAGGAAAAGCGATTTTCTCGCATGGCTAGGCCGACGGAGAACGGATACGCACTCGATATGACAGTAGATGCGAGCCTTTACGGACTCTTCGCCTTCGGAACATTTGACGCCAACGACCCACTGGTAGAGTCCACAATGCGAGCCGTTAGGGATAGGCTGTTTGTTCAGACTAAGGTCTGCGGCGTGGCAAGGTTTGAAGGAGATTTGTATCACAGGAAGAGCGAAGACACAAAAAATGTGCCCGGCAACCCCTGGTTTATATGTACCCTGTGGATGGCAGAGTATATGGTGGCCAGGGCAAGGTCTATGGATGAGGACATGGATATAGCACTAAAGACGCTGGTCTGGGTGGCCGACCATGCCCTGCCCTCCGGTGTGCTGGCCGAGCAGGTGCACCCGTATACAAACGAGCCCGTCTCTGTTTCACCCCTCACTTGGAGCCATGCTGCGGTAGTAATTACGGTATTGGAATACCTGTACAAAAAGCAGGCTCTTATGGCGTGCGAGAGCTGTGGCAACCCGAAGAGCTATGTTCGCCGTAGTCATATAAAGCCCTAGGGGGCATCTCTCATATGTTGCCAACCGTAAACCCCATGCACAAACCATTGGAGCATGACCCATAATCACGACCTTCTGGACATTCTCTGGACATGCGTCTCCAAGTCTATAAAACAGTTTCTATGAGGAGATAGTATTCCCATGAGGACTTTAGTATAATCTCTTGGATACTTTAAAATAACGGTGTCATGACGTATTGTATGCCTGAGGTCTTCTAATATGCTGAGATTTTGCAGGGAAAAGGGTGCTATAGAAATCACCTATTCCCCAAAAGCACTGCTGATTCTGGTTCTTGCAGTACTTGTAATCACTTCAATAGCAGGCACGGCTGCTGGGCAAGAATCCATAGCAGAAATCCGAGAGAACCTGAATCTTATCTGGGTAATAGCCGCAGCAGCAATGGTGTTCTTTATGCAGATAGGCTTTACTGCCTTTGAGGCTGGTTCCGTCCAGGCAAAGAATGCCATCAGCGTATCTTTAAAGAATATAACGATATGCATGCTATGTGCTGTTTTTTATTTCCTTGTTGGGTTTGCCCTGATGTTTGGTGAGACCAAGCTTGGTCTGGTGGGTATAAACCATTTCCTCTTTTTTGGTGTAAGCGATATCTCCCTGGGATATGCATTTGCCTTCTTCCAGGTGGTATTTGCAAGTACAGCAGCAACTATCATCACCGGTGCAATGGCAGAGAGGACACGGCTCATCACCCACATCTGGAGCACTATACTCATGGTTTGTGTGGTCTACCCCGTCTTCGGCCACTGGGCCTGGGGCGGGTCCTTTCACCATGAGCAGGCGGGATGGCTGACAAGGATTGGCTTCATTGACTTCGCCGGTTCTACGGTAGTCCATTCCATAGGGGCTTGGTTCGGCCTGGCTGGGGTCCTCTTAGTGGGGCCAAGGATTGGCAAATACAATAAAGACGGCACCGTCAATAAAATGGGCAGCCACAACATTCCCCTGGCCACCATTGGTACACTGTTTCTCTGGTTTGGATGGTTTGGTTTTAATGGCGGTTCAACCCTTAGGGCAGATGCCAGTGTGAGCATTACTATTATAAATACCAATATTGCAGCAGGGGCTGGTGGGGTTGTTTGCCTGCTCTTCGGTTGGCTTCGTGCGAAGAGGTTTGATGCCGAGGCTATTCTGCTCGGCATCCTTGGTGCGCTGGTGGCCATAACGGCGGGCTCCAACCGCGTGGAACCCTGGGGGGCCCTTGTAATTGGCGCTGTAGCGGGGTGTCTTGTGCTCCTGGGATATGACCTTCTGGATAAAATCCTTAAGGTAGATGATCCTGTTGGTGCGATAACTGTACACGGGTTTGGCGGCGTGGTTGGAACCATAGCCGTTGCCCTTCTTGCACCGGCAGATACCCTTATGGTAGCTAACCACAGCCGGCTCCTCCAGGTAGGCGTGCAGTTTCTGGGTATTACAGTTGCCTTTGCTTGGGCCTTTGGCCTCGGACTTCTATTCTTCTGGGTTGGCAACAAAATAGTCCGAATCAGGGCACAGCCGGAAGAAGAGATGAAAGGTTTGAACCTTGCAGAATATGAGGATGTGAGTGCGTGGCTGAATCTTGCACAGATTCACAGGCTCCAAGACCTGAACATCCTATTAGAGAAGAGAATAGAGGGTAGAACCCAGCAATTATCTAAGGCCAAGAAATACACTGATAGCATCATTCAAAGCATGCGTGAGATGCTGGTTGTAACGGACATCGACTGGAACATCCGTGACGTTAACCCTATGGCAAAAACACTCCTTGGGTACAGGACGGAGGAGTTGATCGGCAGACCAGTGAGTACCTTGACGGAAAAGGATGAGGAGATATTCAAAGACTATAAACTCAATGAGCTTCTAGAAGCAGAGGGCGTTATACATGACTACAGAGTTAACTTTATAACTAAGGATAGGAAAAAGATCCCTATTGCCTTTACGGGTTCCATAATGAGGGATGATGCTGGTCGTCCTGTGGGGATGGTGGGTATCGCCAGGGATATGAGGGAGACCTTTAGACTTATTAAGGAGCTCCAAAAGATAAATGAGGAGCTGGGCATATCCAACGAAAGATTTCAGACAACTATGAGAAGTGTGCGTATGCCTATTGCCACACTCGGCGTCGGCCGAAAAATTCTAACCGTTAACCCTGCCTTTGAGGAACTAACAGGCTGGCGAGAAGATGAAATATCCGGCTCACAGTATGATGTTCTTTTGTCCCTTGCTGTTGGGACAAAAGGTTTTCTGGCCGAGGAGCCCGGGATATGGGTAGGAAAGGCAA
>JBHICS010000093.1:0-5290 GCA_046759685.1 Candidatus Brocadiales bacterium
ATACTACATTTAATTTCTTTTCCCCTCCCTTGATGGGAGGGGTCAGGGGAGGGTGATGTTCACCCCTACCCTCCTCCATCGAGGGGGAGGGAATCGCAGGTACGGTGCGTCGGGCGCACACGGTAGGGGCAATTCATGTCACGCCTCAGGCGGTTTCGCCGTGGCGAAAATTGCCCATACTTTTTCAGCGATCTCTTTAAATCAAGAGTTAAGGGGTCAGAGATACAGGATGTCTCTTCATTTTACTGACGATCTCAAGAAAAGGATTGACGATAGATTTAACGGAATGCTTGGTGCAACCGGTGAAGAGTATATGCTGTCTCCCGATGACGGTGTGACGAAGGGGGGCTACTACAAAAGGATGGCGCTCCTGATGGATAATATGGGATTGCTTACCGTTGAGGTCCGTATAGACCCCGATAAGAATACTATGCACTACTCCGCTGAATACACCGGTATAAACCCTGCGAGGTTAACAACCTATCTGCAGCAGCAGGGATTCGCAACACATGCTCTGCCTTTTAAGGGGCTGACTGCCAGCCTAGAGGAGTTTTTGTAATCTGTTCAAATCTCTATGCCCAGGATTAAGTTCCCACGGTCTATCGTTATTTAACCTCCTTCATGGGCGTGCCGCAAACGCAGTTTCCGGGCTTCATAGAAATAGAGCCGCAATCACACTCGCGGCCGCAGTCACAGGCGTACTTGGCCGTTCTGGCCTTGAGCGGTTTTCCGCACACGCACTTCCCTGGCTTCTGGGCGTGAAACCGGCAGTCGCACTTCCTCTGGTCACAAGCACAGAAGTAGCTGCTCTTTCTCTCTTCCTGTGCCCTGGTGTCTATTGGGTTTAGTCCAAGAGATGCTACAAGGGCTAGGAGGATTATGGCCTTTCTTAGGATGGATTTTGTACTCATTATACTCCTCCTCAAATCATGGGGTGGCCTAATGGGCTTAACTGTTTCTTCTAAGTCTAATCTATCAAGGAGCGTGAGACAAAGCAAGTAATCAGTGACAAACAGGTACCCGTGGTACGTCCTGCCTGGTGGTAGGGTGTTGAGGTTGTTTTGTGCCGTAGGTGCGTCTGCCTCGAGGTACTGCGTCCGTGGCACTTTCGGTTACTTGGCATATCTTCTGGACAGGCCTTTACTACTAAGGTGCAGACACGCTAAATGTCATCTCCGGTGTCTGAGTGACGGTCCAATAGGGAAAGCCCGCAAATATCTCGCACTTGACCCTGTATTCACCTGGTTCCAGGAACCTCTCGTGAAAATGAAGAGTGCGGCTCTCTCCGGCACCGAGTACCCACATACTGTCCTCTATGACCTTTGCGTCATCGAAGTTGCCGGATGGCCAATACCTCAAGATAATTGTTGAGCCTTGCCCATCCATCTTGTGGTCAGGGAAGGTCCAGCGAACGTCGCCTTTATTGGTGACGGTGAAAAGAAAATCAACCTCGTCCTGTGTCGTTGGGTTGTGTGGTTGCCAGTCTAAGTCAGCGTGCAAGACGCCTTCCCTTACAGGGATATATTTTATTCTCTCATTGTTAAGATAATTGTGTTCGGCGATCCTGTGGTCTGCGTTGATGGTGGCCTTGATCACATTTTTGTTGTATTTGGTAGAAAACATGCCCGTGCCCAATATTCTTCCAGATTTCCATGTCCGGCGGTCACCCTGCTTTATGCCTGGGATTTCGGCCTCCAGGTGAGATGTGTACCTTTCACTTCCAATCTGTACATCCAGCTCGAGTTTAAAGGCCCCGGAGTCCGACGTTCCCTGATTACGCATAATGACGTTGATGTCTGGCCGATCGAATACGGAGAAGTCAGCTGGCATCCAGCGAATGTCCACAATACTTAGGTCTGGCTGGGGGGGTAGTATATTTACGGATACCTTGTGAGTGTTATTGTGCGTTTTTCTCTCTCCCTGAACATGGCCTATGTGGAAATTTACATCATACTGTCCAGGCTTGGCATTGTCAGGGATTACGATTGAGACATTAATGTTATGAGAGGCCTGTCCCTGTCCGTATGGAGGCAGTGTGACCTTTGCAATTGAGTCTAATGTCTGCCAGCCATTTGGAATGTTTGTGGCATAAGCATGTACTGACCCATTGTAGGTGGCGTTGCCCTGGTTTGTTACGGTAATGCGATAGACCACTCTGTCACCAGGGGCCACAACGTCTCGTTGGTGAAGCCATGGGTTATCTTCTACAGATTTACCATAACCAGAGATAACTAGGTCGGGGGCAGGCTCTTTACTGTAGCAAGGTGGCAAAAACGTGGCAAATAGGAAGCACAACGTACACCAAAACACCACGGTACACGTAAGGAACTTATGCTTCATAATCGGCTCCATTCGCTTTAAAGAAGATTACTATAAGAAATTTCCGTCAGGACCAAAGAGTATCATCTCAGGCCCTGAAACCGCTTCTAAGTCCTGGCGGCCGTTTAATTCCTCTTTATATGTCTCTGATACGTATAGTTCTTCAAGGTCCTTGGTGTTTTTTATCCATATTATACGTGCGTTCTCTGGCATCACAAGGCCTAAGGTGTGTAATGCCTGGTCCAGGGCCTCCCTGTCAGTGGGATAAGCAATTGGTATCTTGGCCCCCTCAGGCCTAAGGGCAGCAATACAGTTCACATAGGTATCTGTCAAGTTTATCTTGTCAACTAACCGTTTAGTGGTGAAATCAGCAAGGCCAATCCCGCAGGCATTGCCGTCGGACTTATCCGTAAGGTCCCTGACAAATATCCTCTTTATTTTTACTTTGGAGTTATCCTTCTTTCCTATGATTGCCGTGTCCATCCCCGTACCGGCGATGTCTTTTCCCATTTCGTCTACAACCAGGAGGTCTATCTCGCTGAAGGGCAACTTTGCCATTAGATTGATGGCCCTTTCAAGGAGCTTCGGTTCCCGTTCAAGAAATTTCTCTGATGGTACGGCCTCTATCGCCGCCACCTCACCCCTGGCGTTCTCAATGATAGCCAGGCCGAAGAGGATCGGCAGCTTTTGGAGGAGGACGGGCACTATACTGCTTGCAATCTCTTCAAATGGGTACTCAAGTATGGCACGATGATATATTGTAGCGCCCTTTTCCTTGCCCAATCCCACGAGGAGCATCTTGTTGAGGCCGCTCTCTATCCTGCCGCTAAAGCGCGTGTGTGTCTTGATACGATTAACTAATACTATATGGTCCGCCTCTGTGGCATATTTGTCTATATATACGGGGAATCCGAAGGGGCTCTTGCACATATTTACCACATTCATTGAGGACCTAATGGGTACGCCCATACTGGTCTCTGTGATTCCATACTTGGCCAGTACATCAATTTGCCCCTTGGCGGTGGCACCACCATGGCTGCCCATGGCCGGTACAATGAACGGCTCAGCTTCTAGCCCTCTAAGCACGTCTACCACGGTCCTGGTAATGAGCGCTATATCTGAAATGCCCCTACTGCCTGCGGTAACCGCCACGGTGTCACCAGACTTTAGCCTTGAGCCGAGTCTAAGCCCCGAAAGCTCACTCTCTGACGCAGAGGCTACGTCTTCAACCCTCTGCGTTGGGAATGCCTGTCTTACCTTTATCATCTTTGGGTACATGATTAATTGGCTCAATGCGAGGGGTCGGGAGCGGGTTGGAGGGGTAAGGTGTTAGGCCTGGTGAAGTTTTCCGATCTCTTCCCTAAAACTAGGGCTAAGGATACCACCGGAGACAATGATCTTGAATCCCTCCTCTACACTGAGATGGGTATCTTCCACTTCAGATTCCGAAAAGAGCACCACAAAACCAGAGGTGGGGTTAGGTGAGGTGGAGACAAAGACACTTACCAGCCTGTTCCCCTCTTTATCAACAAAAGAGCCGGTTACAAAACCAAGGGCCTTCGAACCCTTCCTGGGGAATTCTACCAGCACCACTCGCTTGAAGGCACCCTTGCCCGGAAGAGTGGCACTATGAATAAGCTGTTTTGACGTGCCGTAGATGGTCTTCACCAGGGGCATCCTTTCCAATATTCCCTCGCCGAAACGTATAATACGCCTACCAATAAAGTTAGTGGCAAAGGCCCCTGCAAAGTAAATGATGAGGAAAAGCATCATAAGCCCCAAAATAAACATCAGCGGCGCCAGCACCGTGTCGGGGATCGTCAGTTGGACCCAATCTGACCTGAGGATTATCCTCTTTACCACCGGTACCATGGTTCCACCGGCGAAAGTAAAGAGTAGCTTGAGGACGTAGAAGGTGACGTACACGGGTAACAGGACGATGACCCCCGCAATAAGCCTCTTCCTTATATCCGTGGTAAAGATGCGCATAAAGCTATGATGCTCTTTGTGTTCTTTTTCTGTTTCATGTTGCTCGTGCAATTTCTTCTACTCCTACTGCTATGTATGCCTTTTCTCTGTGTACATGACTTCGATTGGATAGTGCAAGACAGTTTTTACCACACGTCACATAACCACCCTATAAATTACCACCAAGAAGCTTCAGGGTCGATGTGACTAAGTCCTTTTCCCAAAAGAAAAAGGCAATGATTCCAGCCAATATAAAGTTGAAATCCACAACCGTCTCACACATTAGCCCCTCTCCAATGATCCTGACGTGGTAGAGGTAAAGGTAGAGACACGCGTAGAGAACGCAAGGGATAAGGAAATAGCTGAAAGGAGACGCCCACCCCATAGTGGGACTTGCGGCTAGCATGCATGCCGTAATGATAGCGACTAAAATAAGCATCACTTTTGTCCACTTGTTGCCAATGGCTATAGGGATCGTCTCCCGACCAACAATCTTGTCCACTTGGATATCTCGAATGTCTAGTAGCACGGCCCTTATAAAGGCAAGGCTAAAGGTGAAGGCCATGGCCACTCCCAGGGTTGATAGGGCCTGTGACTCACTTACCAAAAACGGTATGAGGGCCGTGGTTAGGGCCCAGGCTATTCCAAAGAAAATCTCCTTTGAGCCAGCAAACTCCTCAAGTCCCTTATACCTTAGAAGCCTTGATACCTTCGTGGGTATGACGTGTATTCTAAAGGCTATTACAAAGAAGACACTGGCCAGAAACAACATCAAGAATACTGAGAAATCTAGAACGAAGGCCAACCCATAAGAGGACACGATACCCGCAAAACCCAGTCCCAAAAATATAGCCCTGTACTTATCATAAAGCCTTGCTATAGTAGGTTCACTTATAGCGGCCGCCTCTCTGTTGGCGGTATTGTTGAGGACGTGCATGGAAAAGAGAAATAGTGCGGCAATTATACAGTAGCTTATCTTAGGCTCTACCCCAAGAAGCACAGT
>JBHICS010000094.1:0-5273 GCA_046759685.1 Candidatus Brocadiales bacterium
AGATGATAGTGGGCATCAGCATACTGTGGTTTTATTGAAATAATCTTTTTGTATTCCTTTATCGCTTCATCTTTTTGGCCTTTTTTGATCAGTGAGTTTCCAAGCCAAAGACGCGCCTCTACATCTTCTGGTATAGCTTCTACTGCAATCCGTAGCTCACTGATGCTCTCATCATGCATACCATTATCAGCATATGCAAAACCCAATGTCCTGTGGGGCTCTATCAGCTCAGGTTTTATCTCCAGTGCTCTTTTACAGTTCTTTATTGCCTCTTCCAAATCGCCATTTTTATAATAGGCAAGACCCATAGCAACGTATACTTCCGCATACTGAGTGTCTCTCTTAACGGCCCTCTTGCATTGCACTATGGCCTCATCGTACTTTTCCTGCATGTTAAGTATGGTAGCCAGCTTATAGTACGCCTCGATCGTTGTAGGGCTTATCCTGATTACCTGGTGATACGCATATGTGGCCTTCTCTATATCGCCCAGTTGAAAATATGCGTCGGCACACCTAAGATGCGCCTCCGGATAGTCGGGGTAGAACTTGAGCGCCTGTTTGTACTCCTCCACGGCCTCTTTGTATAACCCTTTACTGGCGTAACTGAGGCCCAGTTCAAAGAAGGCCTCTGGATCAAACGGATTCTTTTTAAGCCACTCCTTGTATTCATTTATGGCCTTATCGTACATACCCTTCTGGTAATAATCCCTTGCAACATCCTTGTGTAGAGCTATCTCCTTCTCCGCCACGCTAACATCAGCAAGGATTTGACCTACTAGAAACAAGCCTAAAGCGACTGCAAGTGCCATCCTCATCTTGATTCACTCCATTCTATAAAAAAAGAGCTGCACAGAAGCAACTGACTATCTATGCAGCTCTTGAATAACTAAAATACACTTATTCGAACCTAACGAATCTACCTGGAATCGCGATGACCAGGAGGTTCGTGCTCATGCGCTTCTGCTTCGTGCACACCATGCTCTTCATGTCCGTGGCCGTGAACAGAATGCTTACCAGCCTTCATGCCGAGCCTTTGGATCATCCTCTCGATGTATTCCACCTCTGCAGGCGGTGCATGGTGCGTGTCTAGCCAACCGGGCTCTGGACAGAGGTCGAACATAGTCTTGCCAGGATACTCCCTGACAATCTTCCAACCGGAGAGCTGGTCAAGCCACTCGCCGTGCCTCCAGAAATCTTCCGGAACCCAAGTGATACCGACCTTCTTTTCAAGGGCTGCAAGCCTCCTGGCCCTGGATGCCTGGGTCTTGACGTCCACCAGCCAACGGTCCATACCGAAGGAGCCGTCGCAGTATGTGGCGTCGTTCCAGCTACCATGAGCCATTCCCTTGAAGATGTAGGTCTGCCAGTAGCCAACACTTTCGAAGCACAGACGCTCTACGTTAGAGCAGTTGGACATCCTGAACTCACCAGACTCACCTGTGCTGCCACCAAACTCGTTGCCGTGGTATGCACCGATCTTAAGACTCCAGATGTGCTGACCAGACCAGTCCGGGGCCAGGTCCTTAGGCATGGGGTCTAGTACGCCGTCCCTGTAAAGATCTTCTGCAACCTTGAAGGTCTCACGATACTTAAGGGCGGCATCCTTTACGGCCTCGTCCATACACTGGAGGACCTCTCTGGCAAATCTAGGTGAATGACAATCGTCACAGACTGCTACCCATGTATCCCTCTTCTCTTTCCAGAGAGGGGCGCCGCGGTCGCACATGGACATACCCATACTTGTGTAGACCGTGGATAGCTTCTGTACGTTGTGATGGCCACCGCGCATGTGACAGTATGCGCATGTTGGGCCTGTATAGTCAGCTTCAGACAGCTTCTTTTCCCAATCAAACAGCTTCGGGTCCCACTTACCGGTCTGATAGACTACGCCGTGAATGGATATGTCATAAGCTTCCCAGTCACGGTGGTCTTTACCCCAGTGGCAGGTTTTACACTGTTCAGACTTCCTGGCCGTCCTGGGGTCGAAGCGTTGCCTTGCGTGACAGGTAGAGCACCTCTCCTCTGCACTGGTATGACAAAGCACACAGCCAGCGGTATCTCCCGGTGGCCTCTCGATGGACCATGCACACTCTACCTGGGCAAAACTTGCGCAAGATCCGTGAGAACCAATACCACCTTCAGACTGCTGGTTGTACTGTGTTGAGTGACAATCCTCTGTACCACAAGTCTTGGAGCTGGGCATATGAAGCTTCTGGTGGTCAGAGTTGTGACAGGTAGGACAACCCACAGGAGCCGGCTCCACTGAAGCGTGCCTGCTCATCTTCCAATCCCGAACGATACCGGGGGTCATTACCTCATGGCAGCCTAAACACTGCTCGTTGCGGAAGACACCCTTTATCGGGTTCGGCGGACGGAGGTCATCCCTGTTGTACATACCGTCAGGAATGTAATAACGATAGGCAGGTAATGTCCTATAAAACTTACTGTACTTTCCAGGCCAGGGCGGTCCGCCCTTCGGAGCCCCCATGTACTTGGCGCCGAGACCAGAGAAATAAATCTTTCCGTTATTATCTGGCTCGCCAGGCATACCATAAACCTCATGGGGCACCCAGTGGGTGATGATCTCTACAGCGTACACATCGTTATCAAACCCACCGTTGAAGGAACAGAAGAAACACAGGCCTGCAACAACACCTAGGATTAGCAGTACCTTCAACGTTTTAGGCATGTTAAGCAATCCTCCTCCTTTCTCAGATCTAACATTCATAGACCTTCTGACACCTCCTCCTTTCCCCAATAAACTTACACCTCCTTTCCATATACTACTTCTCTATAACTGTAATAGTTGATAGGTCTCGTTGGTAAGAAAGAGGAATTATAAAGATATTGTCTTAAATGTCAATAAAAAAACCTTTTTTACCTCAAATAATACGCCATATCTGACAAATCTTCTAAAAATACCTTCGGGAAATTGACCTGATAGGCAGAAAGTTGTATATTAAAGTCAGATGTAAGGTGTGAATTACATTAGGCTTACATACGAATAGGGACAACGACATGTTGAAAGCTGCCGACTGCCCCGTATGTCAAAAGGAACTAGTGATTTCTGAAGAGATAGAGGCCGTCACCAAGGATTGCCCTGCATGCGGAAAGAGTGTAACTTTTTTTACGTGCCCTTACTGTAACTCTCAGTTTACTTCGGCCGACATTGGTGACACATTGGTGTGCACAACACAGGAGGCCTAAGTCTTTACCGAAACCTCTTTCACCTTTTGTGCAACGGTCTTACCAAGGGCACGGGCCTTGTTAAGCGCTTCCCCCTTGGGCGGACCCTTTATCTCCAGTGCTTCTATCACATCAAAGCCAGCTGGTGCCAGCCTGGCCTTTATCTCCTTAGCTGCCCCGCCACCCCAGCCATAAGAGCCGAACACTGCCACTATCTTGCCCCTTGGCTTGATGCTCCTTATAAGCTCTACAGAGGAGGCAAGTCGTGGATGTGTACCGCCGTAAAAGGAGGGTGAACCGAAGATGATGGCGCTGGAATCTACAAGGTCTATAACCATCTGTGAGATGTCGGACCTTACCATGTTATAAGCTACAGCCTCTACCCCTTCTTCCTTCAGGCCTTCAACCACTGCCTTTTCCAGGGTCGCTGTACTTCCATACATAGATACGTATATAACTATGGCCTTCGGCTCAAGCGGACCCCTTGCCCATTTTTCATAGGCATTCTGTATACGTAAGGGGTCGCGATACACCGGCCCATGGCTTGGGCCTATTATCTTTATATCCAGCCCACCCACCTTGTCGAGCGCCTTTCTAAGGGGGTTTATAAATATCATCATTATCTCGGCATAGTACTTCTTGGCTTCAGCAAGAACTATGTCTCCCACCTCGTCTTCAAATACCTTATCAGCCGCCACATGGGCACCAAAGAAATCACAACTGAAAAGGACTTTGTCTTCTTCGCAATAGGTAAACATCGTCTCTGGCCAATGAAGCCAGGGTGCATCTATGAACCTTATCGTCTTCCCGCCAAGGTCAATTCTCGTTCCATCTACCACCGTCTGTGTCCTCTCTTCGGGGACATCGTAAAAGAGTTTTGCCATGCCCACCCCCTTCTTTGTAGCTACGAGCTGGGCCCTTTTGGCGACAGATAAAACCTTGGGTATCGATCCCCCGTGGTCTGGTTCGGCGTGGTTCATAACTACATAGTCAATATCCTCTGGTTTCACCAGATTGCTTACCTTCTTTAGCAGAATGTCACTAAACTCCGAGCTGACCGTATCAACCAGTGCGACCTTGTCTTTTCCGACAACGAGGTAAGCGTTGTAGGTAGTTCCATACGGGAGGCTTACAAAACTATCGAAGAGAGTACGTTCGCGGTCTAGTACACCAACCCAGAACACTCCGGGGGCTATCTCAACAGGTATTGATGATATGTCTGTTTTGGCCATTAAAATTCGCGACACCACACTAGACGACGTTAGAAGTTTTATAAGGCCCTAAGACCACGTTCAAAGCACTAAAGGGTAGCGGTCTCTAATTTTTGCCTTTAGCACCCGCAGACAGCCTTTCTGCAAGTTGTCCAACGGCCTTTATAATCTCTGGCGGTGACTTGTAGATGTTGCGTTCTACCTCTTTTATCAAGGCACTGCCCACAATCACACCGTCAGCCACACTGCCAACTGCCCTGGCCTGTTCAGGTGTAGAGATGCCGAAGCCGAGGGCAACGGGTTTGTCTGTCATTTGTTTTAATTTTTTGATGTTTTCCTCCATGTCTTTGGGGATGTTGCTTCTTGCACCTGTTATACCCACAACAGACATGTAATATAGGAAACCCTGGGTGCTTTTTACAATTTGTGCCATACGGTCAGGTGTAGTGGTTGGAGCAACGAAGCAGACTATACGAAAGTCTTTCCCCTGGGTGGCACGAATTACTGTTTCACTTTCTTCTACCGGTAGGTCTGGGATCGTGGCGCCGTCAAAGCCAGCCTCCTTTGCGCTAATCACAAATTTCTCCGCACCGGTTTTGAAGACGATACTATATGACACCATAGAGACAATGGGTATGTCGGTCTCTCTTCTCAAGTCTTTAACGAAGCGAAAGACATCTGTCAGTTTCAGCCCTTTGGTGAGTACCCTGTGATAGGAAGCCTGTATTACAGGGCCGTCGGCGATGGGGTCAGAAAAGGGGACGCCTAACTCGATGATGTCGGCACCACACCTTTCGAGTTCTAGGATAAGTTTCCTGGTGACCTCAAGGCTCGGGTCACCGGCGGTTATAAATGGGATAAAGGCGGGTTCCTTCT
>JBHICS010000095.1:0-5243 GCA_046759685.1 Candidatus Brocadiales bacterium
GTCTGTGCCCAGTGGAGTGTCCAGTCATGGAGTCTCTTAAACAGTGTTATTCTCCATATCCCTTCTGTTCAAAAATGGGCCTGTCACCATCTCAGACGCAGGTAATCTTTATGCCGTTCTGAGATAACAGTGCAGCACATACTCCGTCACCTTTGACTTGGTGGCCGTCTCTGTATATCCTCCCTAGGCCACAAGACGGGCTCTTACTTTTTAGATAGGCCTCGGTTATGTTAAAGAGCCTTACAAGCTTCATTGACTCTGTGGCACCACGAATAAAGGACTCGGTGATGTCTTCACCCTCTTCGTTGATAACCCGGGCCTTTTGGGCCAAGACATCGTGTCCATCGCCACCGGTTATTTCTGCCTTAGGTCTTGGAGTAGGAAGCCCACCCATTTGCTCTGGGCAGAAGGGCAGGAGATCAACGCCTCTGAGTGAGGCCAGCAGGCGGTCGTTTTTCGCAGTACTACCGTCGTACCTGCACTCCAAACCCACAAGACATCCGCTTATCAATATCATATTTAACAGGGGTCAAATTTATAACGCCCTAGTGGTTAAGTGGGCCAGCAGGACGTAAGGGGGAGCGCATCACAAGATGTTACTAAAGAATAAGTTAAACAGGTTCAAAGAGAAAAGTCAAGGGGATTCTATATGGTGGAAATTGCTTGACTTGACCGATAAGCTGTGATAACATTTTGCTTTGGTGAAGAGAACGGGAAGCATTTTAATGTGTTGTTATATATACACTTACACACTTCGATCTTGAATCAACAAGTTAAAGGACCCTCTTGCGTAGTGACGTTATAAAGGTAGGATTGGAGCGCGCCCCAGCTAGGTCCCTCCTCTTTGCTACAGGTCTAGACAGAGAGGA
This sequence comes from Candidatus Brocadiales bacterium, assembly GCA_046759685.1. GTDB lineage: Bacteria > Planctomycetota > Brocadiia > Brocadiales > Bathyanammoxibiaceae > JBHICS01. The sequence goes on from JBHICS010000095.1 coordinate 870, forward strand.
CTTGGAGAAGCCCTTCATAGGCGTGGCCAGTAGCTATACCGAGCTCATTCCAGGGCATGTGCATATGCGACGCCTGGAGACGGCCATAGAGAAGGGTGTGCATGCAGGTGGTGGGGTGAGCTTTATCTTTGGTATCCCCGGGATATGCGATGGCATAGCAATGGGACACCCGGGCATGCGCTACTCCCTGGCAATAAGGGAGGTGATAGCAGACGCCATTGAATGTGTGGCAGGCGCGCATAGCCTGGACGGTCTGGTATTACTTACCAATTGCGATAAGATTACGCCCGGGATGTTGATGGCCCTGGCCAGGCTGGACATACCTGGCATAGTAGTGACGGCTGGTCCCATGTTGTGCGGCCATTTCAGGGGAAAGAGGCTCTCTCTTGTGGGTGATACATTTGAGGCCGTGGGTAGGAGACGAAAGGGAGAAATCACCCAGGAGGAGATGGATAGGCTAGAGATGGAGGCATGCCCGGGGGCAGGTTCCTGCCAGGGCCTTTACACTGCCAATACCATGGCCTGCTTGACCGAGACCATGGGTATGTCACTCCCTGATTGCGCTGCCGCCCTGGCCATATCTGCAGAGAAGGATAGAATTGCCTACAGGAGCGGACAGGTAGCAGTCAGGCTAGCCAAGGAGGGTGTTACCTCACGGGCCATAATGACTCCCGAGGCATTTCAGAATGCGATAGTGATGGACATGGCCCTGGGAGGCTCTACTAATACGTGTCTTCATCTACCTGCCATAGCAAGGGAGGCCGGGGTGGAGATTACCTTAGACCAATTTAATGAAGCGAGCAAGCGTATACCCCACCTGGTTAGCCTCGTGCCAGGAGGAGAGTATTTCCTTGAGGACCTGTATTATGCGGGGGGCATTCCGGCCGTTATGAAGAGACTTGCTGGAGACCTCAACGATTGTATGACAGTGAGTGGCAAGAGGATATTGGAGATTGCGGAAGAGGCAGAGGTTTCAGACCCGAAGGTAATAAAGACCAAGGAAGAGGTTAGTGGCGAGGAAGGGGGCATCGCTGTTCTGTATGGCAACCTTGCTCCCGAAGGTGCTGTTGTAAAGCAAAGTGCAGTCGCCGCGGAGGCCAAGTGTTTTAAGGGCCGTGCCAGGGTCTTTAATGGAGAAGAACAGGCCATGAAGGCCATAATGAGCAAGGAAATCGGCCCTGGGTGCGTGGTGGTGATTAGGTATGAGGGGCCTCAGGGTGGCCCCGGCATGCGAGAGATGCTCTCCCCCACTGCTGCCCTGGTGGGGATGGGCCTCGAGAGCTCAGTTGCCCTTATCACAGACGGCCGTTTCTCGGGCGGTACCCGCGGCCCATGTGTCGGGCATGTATGCCCGGAGGCCGTGGTGGGTGGTACTATTGGTCTGATTGAAGACGGTGATGAGATTTTTATAGATATACCGAACCGCCGGTTAGAGCTCCATGTGTCAGAGGATGTACTCAAGGAGCGCAGTAATAAATGGAAGCCCATCGCACCCCAGGTGAATGGCTATCTTGCCAAATACGCTCGGCTCGTTAGCTCCGCCAGTAAGGGGGCCGTGCTGGAGGCTGATCAATACCCGGTGGTGTAATAGGTAACACTAGAGATTTTGGATCTCTCATTGGAGGTTCGAGTCCTCCCCGGGTAGCTTTATTAAGTAATTTATAAGGAGATGAACTTACGTAACGAAGTGGCCATTATCCTTGCTGCGGGCAAGGGTACCAGGATGAAGTCTCCTGGTCCGAAGGTGCTTGCCAGGTTATGTGGCAGGCCCATGATAGAGTGGGTTGTTAACGCAGTGAGGAAGGCAGGCATTTCGAAGGTCTTGGCGGTCGTTGGTTATAAGAAGGAGGAGGTTACCATTGTGCTGGAAGGGCTTGGGGTGGATTGGGTAGAGCAGCCCCAGCAACTGGGTACCGGAGATGCCCTTAAGGTTGCAAACGCCCTTTTAGAGAGCCGTTCTGATACTGTGCCTGAGAATGTAATAGTGCTTCCCGGAGACTGTCCCCTCATAAGGCCTGATACAATAAAGACGCTTGGAGAGATGCATCGGGAGACTTGCTCTGATGTAACTCTTGTTACTGCGTATCTGGATCAACCCTGTGGTTATGGCCGTGTGGTGAGGAATGAGGAGGGTCAGGTAAGAAGAATTGTGGAAGAATTGGATGCCACCGAGGAAGAGGCAGGGATAAAAGAGGTAAATTCAGGTGTATATTGTTTCAGGTTGGCCCCGCTTTTAGAGACCATTGAAAGGCTTACCCCAGATAACAGGAAGGGGGAGTATTATCTGACGCAGGTAGTGGAAGTCCTTAGTGGTATGGGCAAGAGGGTAAGTGCCGTGATTGCCTCTGCCCCCAATGAGGTGCTTGGAGTAAATTCTCAAGATGACCTTGAAAGGGTTTCCCGGATAGCCGGTGGTGAGAAGGAGGTATATAGGTAATCAACATGTTCAAGAGGTGATTCTAGTCTACTGGTGTGTGTGAGAAGGTATCTTACTAAGGATCTGAGGTGAATATAGGATGGACCAAAAGACACTAATTGAAGGTCTGGACAATCTAAAGGTTTTTACTGGTAATTCTAATCCTGATCTGGCCCATAAGATATGTGATTACCTTGATATCTCACTTGGGGATGCCTATGTAGGCCGCTTTCCTGACGGCGAGATAGACTTGAAGGTAAATGAGGATATAAGGGGGGCGGATGTTTTCGTAGTGCAGTCGGTGTGTCCCCCGGTGAACGAAAACCTTATGGAGCTTTTGGTGCTTATAGACTGTATTAAGAGGGCTTCTGCTGCGAGGATTACTGCGGTAATACCCTACTATGGCTACGCCAGAAAAGACAGAAAGGATGAGGGTCGGGTGCCTATAACGGCTAAACTGGTGGCAAACCTCATCGGCGAGGCCGGTGTTGATAGGGTCTTAGCCATGGACCTCCATGCAGCGCAGATCCAGGGGTTCTTTGACATACCAGTGGACCATATCTTCGCGTTTCCGGTGCTTTGTGAGCACTATAAATCACTAAACCTGTCTGATGTAATAGTGGTGTCACCGGACGTAGGTGGGATAAAGATCGCTAGGGCGTATTCAAGAAAGCTTCACATAAAGATGGCCGTGGTGGATAAGCGCAGGGTAGGTCCAGAGGAGACGGAGGTGGGCTTTGTAATTGGTGATGTAGCTGGGAAAAATGTGATTTTACTAGACGACATAATAGCCACGGGTGGTTCCATAGTGCAGGCAGCAAGGGTGCTTAAGGATAAAGGTGCAAAAGACATATACGTTGGCGCAACCCATGCTGTGCTCTGTGGCGGTGCAGCCGAGAAGCTTGCCGGGGCACCTATTAAAGAACTGGCAGTTACGGACACCATTCCACTCGACGGAAGGGCAAGGCCATTAGGGGAGAGGACTACGGTGCTTTCCATATCTGAGGTCTTGGGTGAGGCTATCAGAAGGATACATACCAATGAGTCTGTTAGTGCATTGTTTGTGTAGATGGTGAGAGGGGAGGTAGGAGTAAATGGCTAATCCTGTTTTGCATGCAGAGAGAAGGACACAACAAGGAACGCGCGCTGCACGCAGGTTAAGGAGAGAGGGTAAGGTGCCCGCTATTCTCTACGGACACAAAGAAGATACACTTAGCCTTGTCGTTCAGGAGAAGGATTTTGAGACGGCCCTACAAACGGGTGCAAAGATGTTCCGTGTTCACTTGGATAATGATGAACAAAATGCACTTCTGAAGGCAATGCAGTATGACTCCTTCGGCAGGAAAATACTGCATGTCGATTTCATCCGTGTGGCCATGGATGAGGAAGTGACCTTAGAGGTCTCTATAGAGTTACGTGGTACCCCGGTTGGTGTGGAAAAAGGCGGTGTACTAGAGCAAACACTAAGGATGGTCCATGTAAAGTGTTTGCCTACAATGATACCGGATAAACTTGCAGTGGATGTGTCCAAGCTTGACGTTGGAGAACATTTGGCCTTGAAGGATGTGGCGGCTCCTTCTGGTGTCGCGATCGTTCATGATGACCTGAATACTGCGGTGGCACATGTGAAACTGTTGGCGGTAAGGGAAGAAGAAGCACCCACCGAAGAGGAGGGGCTGGCCAAAGAACCAGAGGTGATCGCAAAGAAGCCCAAGGAAGAAGGGGGAGAAAAGGAAGAAAAGTCATAAAACCCTTTTTATGAAGATCCTTATCGGTTTGGGAAATCCAGGCAAGAAATATACTAAAACGAGGCATAATATAGGGTTTATGGTAGTTGATAGGTTGGTGGAGCGTTTTGGTGCAGAGGTAAATAAACGGCGGTTTAGGTCTCTTGTTGGAGAGATACCAGTTGATGCCGAGAGATTTATCCTGGTAAAGCCACTGACATATATGAATCG
>JBHICS010000096.1:0-5194 GCA_046759685.1 Candidatus Brocadiales bacterium
TTTTGTCTAAGTCGTATTCTACCCTCTTTATCTCCACGTGTCCATCCTCCCAGATGGTGTAGGAGGCAAGGGGGCTGCCGTCTCTGGGCTGACCCACGCTGCCGGGGTTTATTACCGTAGTCCTACCCAGCTTCCTTCTCTTTATTATCATGGGCAGGTGCGTATGGCCAAGAAATACGAAGTCAGCATTAACACCCTCTAGCTCTTCGATGAGGGTGCTGTCGGATACAGACGGCTTGAGATACTTATACATATCTCCGCAGGGGGAGCCATGGGAGAGGAGAAATCTTTGGCCATCAATCTCAAATTCATCAACCAGTGGAAGCATGGCTAGGAATCCCTTATCTTCTTCTCCTAGCACAGACCTTGTGAACCCCTTGCAGGCGTCGGCAAGTGACTGATATTTTATCGAGCATCCGCAGTCAACACCTCGGCCCACTGCATTGTCGTGATTGCCCCTGACCATCCCGTCAGAAATGGCCCTTATGGCCTCCAGACACTCCTTGGGTTGAGGTCCATAGTTTACTATATCGCCCAGGCACCAGACGTGGTCAAATTCACCATCGGTATCCTCCATTACCGCCGTGAGTGCGGCATGATTTGCGTGGATGTCGGATATTATGAGGATTTTCATTAACGCTTCTATGAAACCTCTACAAAAGTTGCCTCAATACCCAGTGTCATTCTGATCCGCCTTAGGCGGACTGCCACGATTACGTGCGAGCAAGCTCGCACGCTACACAGAATGACAATTGTGTGGGGTTTTTCAAAGGTTTTTCTATATAACAAGCCCTAAGACCTGTCAACACTAAGGCTTGCTTTTCGGGTGTGCGACGTATATAATTAATCGTTTAGTATATCGGGGTCTTCCTTAACCCGTGGTTAAATATAAAGATAGGTAATTTCATTATGAGACAGGTATACCTGGACAATTCTTCTGCCACAACCCTTCATCCGGTGGTGGTAGAGTTTATGACGTCCTTATTAAAAGAGGGCCTTGCAAACCCCTCAAGCCTCCACGGGCCGGGCCGAAGGGCCAAAGAGGTACTTGAAGAGGCGCGTGGGCGTGTGGCAGGGCTTATAGGCTCAAAACCGGGGGAGATTGTCTTTACCTCCAGTGGTACAGAGGCCAACAACCTGGCCATGAAGGGCATGGCCATGGCATATAAGGATAAGGGCCGGCATATAATTACCTCTCAAATAGAACATTTCTCTGTCCTGAATCCCCTTACACGTTTGGAGAAGATGGGCTTCAAGGTAACCAAGGTCCCCGTGGATAGTGACGGGCTGATAGACCCGGCCGATGTAGAAAAGGCCATTACCCCAGAGACCATATTTGCCTCTATTATGCTGGCAAGTGGTGAAGTTGGTACAATAGAACCCATTAAAGACATCGCCAGCGTATTAAAAAAGAAGAAGGTATACCTTCACACCGATGCAGTGGCCGCAGCGGGTAACGTACCTGTGAGTGTAAACGAGCTCGGCGTAGACGCCCTTAGCATGTCTGCAAATCAGTTCTACGGCCCGTCTGGGGCAGGGGCGCTCTTCGTGAGGGAGGGTGTTAGGGTAAGGCCCCAGATAGACGGCGGCGTGCAGGAGGGCGGCAAGAGGGCCGGCACCGAGGATATCGTCGCCGTAGCGGGGATGGGCAAGGCGGCCGAGCTGGCGGTCAAAGAGATGGGCGAAAGGGCAAAGAAACTCCGCGCACTCAGGGATGCACTGCGCGACAAGCTTACAGAAAATATGGATTATATTCATCTCACCGGCCACCCAACAAAGAGGCTTCCGGGGAGCCTTAGCTTGTGCGTTGAGTTTGTAGAGGGTGAGTCTATGCTCTTATTTCTCGACATGCAGGGTGTGGCGGTTACCAGTGGCTCTGCATGCACCTCCAGGGCATTAAAGGCATCTCACGTCTTGCTCGCTATGGGTGTTGACGTCGCAGTGGCACAGGGGTCTCTGCACCTTAGCCTGGGCCTGAATACTGCAGAGGATGATGTGGATTACGTGGCGGAAGTAATGCCCACTATCGTGGAAAGGCTCAGACAAATGTCCCCGCTTTATGACAAGGTGAAAAAGGGGGTTAAGGCATGAACGGCCCCTACAGTGAGAAGGTGATGGAGCACTTCGCCAATCCTCACAACGTGGGGGAATTGGAACACGCCGACGGCGTGGGCGAGGTGGGTAACCCAGCCTGCGGGGATATTATGAAGATGTATATAAAGGTCGAGGACGATGTCATAGTGGACACCAGATTTAAGACCTTTGGCTGCGGGGCGGCCATAGCCACCTCCAGCATGGCCACAGACCTGATAAAGGGCAAGACGGTGGACGAGGCACTTAAGGTGACAAACAAGGCGGTCGCCGAGGCATTAGGCGGGCTGCCAAAGCAGAAGCTCCACTGTTCGGTGCTGGCCGAGGAGGCTATCCAGGCCGCTATAGACGATTACCTCAAAAAGACCACCGGCAAGGGTCTCAATCTGAAGAAAAGCGCGCACGAACACATGCACGAGGATGAAGTGGGGCATGAAGTCTGACGTAACCCTTGACTGTTATGGGCTTCTCTGTCCTATGCCCATTTTTAAGACCACAGAGAAGATCAAGGACCTCCAGCCGGGTGAGGTCCTTGAGGTCATCGCCACGGATGAGGGGATAAAGGCCGACATAAAGGCCTGGTGCCAAACCACAGGTAATGAGCTCCTTGGGATAGAAGAGGCCGATGGTGAGTACAGGGCCTATGTAAAGAAGTCGGGTTAGATTTGTAGGAGAGTTCCCAGGGGAATGTCTAAACCTCCCATATCCGTATGCATAATAACCCACAATGAGGAAGCGAAGATCCGCCGTTGCCTTGAGAGTGTGAAGTGGGCAGGGGAAATAGTGGTTATAGACTCTGGTAGCACGGATAAGACGGTGGAGATATGTAGAGAGTATACAGACAGGGTATATCAGAGACCCTTTCCTGGTCATATAGAACAAAAGAACAATGCCCTGGACCTGGCCAGCCATGAATGGGCCCTCTGTATTGATGCCGATGAGTGTCTTTCTCCCAAACTTACCATGGAAATCCAAGAGGAACTTTCTACAAATGGCAATGCCTACGCCGGCTATTTCCTGCCAAGACACACTTACTTCCTGGGTAAGTGGATAAACCACTGTGGGTGGTATCCCGATTACAAACTCCGGCTCTTTAGAAAAGACCTTGGCAGGTGGGGAGGGATTAATCCCCACGACCGGGTGACACTTAAAAGCGGGGCTACCAAGAACCTGAGCGGAGACCTCTGGCACTTCAGCTATGATGACATCTCCTCCCAACTCATTACCATTAATAAATTCACCAGCATCTTTGCCGAGCAGATGCAGAAGGAGGGGGTCAGGTTCAGCCTTTTTCCTATGATTTTTAGACCAATTGGACGGTTCTTTTCCATGTATTTTGTAAAAAGAGGGTTCCTGGACGGTGTACCGGGTCTTATCATAGCCATCATGGGTTCAATGTACTCGTTCCTAAAGTATGCCAAGTGCTGGGAAATTCAAAATACAAGGGATAAGGACAAACCATAGGGAGTAAAACAGGTTGTGCTTTCTTCATTACTTAAAAGGTCCAGATAATACCGGTCTTGTTAAGAACAGAACAAAGCTCTAAGTGTTACAGGGGTACTTGGTATGGAGCAACATCTCTATACGTTTGAACATAAGAAGATTAAATGGACAGCTAGCAACAAGTATAGCCATCTCATGGAGAATCGCGTACTGAGACGTATAGAACGGATTCCCTCCCTCGAGAAGGGTAAGCTAATAAAACGTAACGTCTATCGTACGATATATAGGTATAAGCCATACAACCAGGATGCCGCCGGGGTGTACATTAAAAGGTACCGAATCAGGGACTGGAAGGGCAAATTCCTGACTAAGTTTCGCCAATCCCAGGCCCATAGGGAATGGAAGATGATGCTTGCGATGAGGGAGAAGGGGTTTGCGGTACCAGAGCCCATCGCCCTGGGAGAGAGGTGGAACAGAAAAACGATTGAAAACTATCTGGTGACCCTTGAAATCCCCTTGGCCGTGCCTTTCAGAGAGGCGACTGGCGTAGAAAAGGGGCCGCTTTTAGCAAACCTTGCTCTATTGGCCAACAAATTTCGAAAAGAAAATATCTACTATAAGGATTTTCAGCTCGGCAACCTTCTCGTTAAAAAAAGGGGGTATGAGCCACAGGTCATTTTAGTGGACCTACATTCTGCGAAACTGCTCATGGCACTTAGCAAGGAGCAGGTTCTGCATATGCTGGCAAAGCTTATAGACTCCTTCCCTCCCACCCTCGGCCCTCAGGACCAGGATACATTTTTGAATCTCTATGCCAAGGACGACCCGCTCTTTAACATGGGCGTAGAACACAACAAGAGAACCGTGAAGTCCTTAGCAAGGCGAATGAGACAGGCACATCTGAAAAGCAGGACGAAGAGATGTCTGGTCAAGAGCACATCCTTTTCTGTGGGAAGCCACAAGGGCTGGAAACTTTTTCACAGGAAGGAATTTACCCCGGAGTCAGTGCTGGATGCATTAGAGGCATATGGCAAGTCTTCTGGCAATGGCAGAGACGCACTGAAGAGTACGAAGAAAACAAGCCTCTCAATTGTAGAGACATCCCAAGGAAAGATCTGCGTAAAACACTACAGGAATGTGGCCCTGATGGACCGTATAAAGAGTAAACTCGGCATATCCAGGGCCCGAAGGGCGTGGGTTATCGGAAACGGACTGGTGGTACGAAACGTACCAACATCGGCACCTCTGGCACTAGTGGAAGGAGCAGAGGAGGCATTTCTCCTGAGTAAGGCCCTGGTGGACCTTCCCCGCATAGACTATTATATCCTGGAACATTTTAAGAACCCGGCGGGTAGGTCCGGACTAAGAAAGAAGGAAGATTTTATTAGGAGTTTTGCCAGGACTATAAGATCACTCCACGACAAAAAGATATATCATGGTGACCTGAAGGCGTGCAACATACTTGTAAAAGAGATTCCACAGGGCGAGTGGATATTTTATTTTATCGACTATGACAAGGTAGTCTTTGACCAAGAGGTCCCTCTCAGACGCAAGATAAAGAACCTTGCTCAGCTTCACACATCCATCCCATGGTGCATAACAAGGGCCGATAGAATGCGCTTTTACCATGCGTATGCCAGGAATGCAGATAATATACGCC
>JBHICS010000097.1:0-5161 GCA_046759685.1 Candidatus Brocadiales bacterium
CGTATCATTAATGTCCTTGAATTTATCCAGGTCGATATACATCACGGCCAGCATCTCCTTGTTGCGGTGTGCGTGGGCTATCTCAAGGGTTAAGCGGTCAGAGAATAGTATTCGGTTAGGTAGTTCAGTCAAAGCGTCGTGATAGGCCATTCTTTTGAACTGTGCCTCTTCCAGCTTACGCTCGGTGATATCCTCTTTAACCGCAACGAAATGGGTAATAACACCTTCTTTGCTTCTTATCGGCGAAATGGATGCATCTTCCCAATAGAGTTCGCCGTTTTTTTTCTTGTTACAGAACTCTCCCCGCCATTCACCGCCTGATGTTATGGTTTTCCATAGCTGCTTGTATACTTCGGGTGGTGTCTTGCCAGATTTTAAGATGCGAGGGGTTTTCCCGATGGCTTCCTTGAAGGTGTAGCCAGTTAGTTGGGTGAACTTGGGATTTACATATTCAATATTGCCTTTGATGTCGGTAATTACAACCATGCTGGGGCTCTGTTCGACGGCCTGGGATAACTTGCGGAGACTCTCCTCTGTATGCTTGCGTTCAGATTCTAAGGCCTTCATTGCAGAAATCCGATGGCGGAGTGATGCCAGTTCTTCAATGAGATGCTCTTTTGTCCTGCCACTGTCTTTCATTTTTGCCACAATTGTTAAGTAACACTTGTAAGCCTAATCCCTAGCACCGCACTTAAGGCGTGGGTCTTTTGCTTACCCAAAGGATAAGATATAAGTAATTACCGTAGCAACTATTATCTTAATTTTATTCTCTATACAGGCTTCTGTCAACCCATGTAGAAATGGTGGCAGACGCCCTACCCACACCCTGCTAAACGTTTATCGATTTTGTCGTAAGTTTTTCATGACAGGTGGCCATTTACTTCAAATTCTGCCTACTAAACCCAAGACATAAAAATAGGGCTAACAGGTATTTACCTACTAGCCCTCGACTTACAAATCTTAGTCTTTAGTCCTGATAATGTCGTGGGGGTTTGAGTCCCCCCTTCAGCACCACCTGGCAGGAGGGATTGGATTTTGCCAATGTCCATCCACCCCTACTCAGAAGATATGCCCACTACGCTATATGGATAGTTCTGTACAGGCAATGGTTCTTGAGGACTTTTTAATTGAGGCCAAAAACTATCTGCCTGCACCCTTGAAAACAAATCAATGGAATCTATGAGTATATTGATACAGATCCTCGGTCCGTCCGTTTAAAGGCCGAACCGATATTTATATTCCACCCACTGACATCTTCATCATGAGTAAAACCATTATAGTAAGCATGATAATCATGCCAAAGCTGGCACCAATGCTGATGGCTATCTTCTTTAGCTTCTTCCTGTCCTTTCTTGCCTTGCGAACCTTCCCTGGTGGATATACTGCCAGAGTCTTCATCTGCCACCCCCCTTTTCTAGTGTTTTGTAACAGACTTAAGACCGAAAGTACAAATACATACATAACCTTAGCAATCTCTGTGCCGTAGATTGGATATGGAGAGACATATTCCGGTGAGACCCTTTAAGTACCTATTATTACAACGACTTTCGTGAACTGTACCCCCTCTCCTCTTTTACTGTCCCCTATCTATCAGACCGTAAATCCTACAAATTATGTAGTATCAGCTACAAATTAGGGAGCCCTGCAAAACTACCCTCTATGGAGTCCCGTCCGTCTGAGGCGGATCAATGGACACCAAAACCTTGCCCTCTTCCATGCAAAGGAGGCCCAAAGGGGCCTTGTATCTCCCCACTTGAGGATTACTATTTACAATCAACACTTGGTATATATAATCAAAGCCTTGACTTTCTGAGGAAAATAAATGGACTGCTTCCTATCACACAAGGGCTCTTGATATAATATGGGACGTAATAGGAATAGTAGCGGCGGCTTGCTGCACCGGTGGGCTGGTGCCACAGCTCGTCCGGGGCATCAGGACGAAGAGCCTCAACGACGTCTCTCCCTGGCTTTTGGGGATGCTTATCTTGGGCACTACCCTGTGGTTCCTCTACGGGCTCCACCTCGAAGACAAGATAATAATGGGTGCCAATGCCATCTCATTTGTCATGGCCTGCGCCATACTTTACCTACGGACCAAATATCAGGTAGTGAGGGAGGAGCATATATCAACCATTAAAAAGGCACTCGAACATAGCGAAACATGAAAAACGACATCGAAAAGATAGTAATAACAGAAGATGCAATAAAGCAGAAGGTGCAAGAAATCTCTCAGAGGCTTGCCGAAGACTATAAGAACAAGGACCTGACGCTTATCGGTATACTTAACGGAAGCTTGGTGTTTCTGTCAGACCTTATACGGCTCCTTCCGTTTTCCATGAGGCTGGACACGATAGGCGCATCTACCTACGGCAGTTCCACCTCCCCCAAGGCAGAGACCATTCTGCTTAGCAAGCTCAGGGTAGACGTCGAAGGCAGGGATGTAGTGCTGGTGGATGATATAATAGATACAGGTACGACCCTGCAACGGGTGGTAGAAGACATCAGGAGATGCAACCCACGCTCCCTTAAGACCTGTGTGCTGCTGAACAGGTCAAGCCGCAGGAGTGTGGACATAGAGCCAGACTACTCCGGGTTTAAGATAGGTGACGACTTCGTGGTAGGCTACGGGCTCGACTACAACAACTGCTACAGAAACCTACCCTATATCGCCGTCCTTAAGGCAGAATGCTACTTAAGGCGGTAGCCCATCTGTATTAATTAAGACGGGTAGGTCACGGTTACACCATGACCTCATGATAATTCACCCACCTTCTGTATTCCCATTCCTATTAATTTATGGTCAAGGCGTAGCCTTGACCTACCCCTGTTTTATCCCCGCAGGGCTGAAGCCCTACGGTACCCTTACAGGAGCATAGGCTCTTTGTAGTGACCTGCGTGACCCTACAGATACACTATATCCTCGGCGTGATAAAGGGAGTGGAAGAGGAGCAGGTATTCTCTGATGTGTTTTGTTATAAGGAAGTTGTTCTTTATATGCTCTTTGCCGTTCTTGCCGAGTCTTTCCCCGAATTCCGGGTTCTGCAATATCTGTTTGACCCAGAAGGCGGTGCCTTCGATGGTATGAGACAGGAGGCCGCTGTATTTGTGGGCAATCTGCAAGGGGATGCCACCCACGGCGCCGGCCACCACCGGTTTGGCCTTCCACAGGGCCTCGGCCACGGTCAGGCCGAACCCCTCTCTCAGGGATTTTTGCAAAATAACGGCAGAGGCCCTCTGCAGGGCGTTTATCTCGAGGTCCGAGGCAGGGGGCAGAAGTATGACATGTATATTGGGGTCATCACCGGCCGCCTCTTTAACCTGGGCCAGCACTGCCTCACCTTCCGGGTCGTCCGTTGCACCACCTCCGGCCAAGATAAGTTGACAGTCCGTGTTCTTTTTGACCAAACGGTATGTCTCTACCACCCCCACGGGGTCCTTCAGGTAATCAAACCGCGAAATCTGCGTCATTATAGGGAGTTCCGGGTCTATCTTAAACCTGGTCAGGACAGCCTCTATCTCGGAATCATTCAGCTCCCTGTTTTTAGGGCTTAGGGGGTCTATAGAAGGAGATATAAGAACCTGCCTTGTCTTCAGCGGTTTTGAAAATTGAGGGGCAGAGAACACGGATACGTCGTACTGTTCTATAAATTTTTTTAAGAACCTCCACACCGTGGGGTCTGGCGAGGAGAAGTCTATATGACACCTCCATATCCATTTTTTATCTGTCTTCTTCCGCTTTTTTATGAGACCGATGGGCTGGGGGTCATGGACGTATACTATATTGCCAACAATGTCAATCGTTTGGACGTTAGATTTTGTGGTTTCCGCGAATACGTCCCAGTCTTCCTTGGTAAACTCAACCTGCCGACCATGGAGGGCGTTGTGGAACTTCTTGGTGACCTGGAAGAAATGTTCTCCGCCCTTGATTACGTCCCAGGTGGTTGAAACCCCCAGCTCATTTAGGAGGGGGACCATGCGATTGAGTATCTCCGCCACGCCCCCACCCACAGCAGTAGAGTTTATATTCTGGACGGTGCAGCCCTCTAATCGCGCGGCAAGCAGGTAGAGCTCCTTTATAACGCTTTCTCCAACGACGTCCGTATAATCACTGATTACCGCCAACCTTTATGCCTTCCTCTTCTAGGCGCCTAGAAATCATGACAACAAGTCTATTCCTTAGTCCCATTAATGTGTGGGTATAGGGGTCTAATCTGCATATCTTTTCTGCAAGCTCTGTCTCATCCAGGCTGGTCCCAAGCCAGAAGGAGAAATCGTTTGTGCCGCGCTCAAGTCTCAGGCGCGCCTCGAACATATGAAAGTAAAATGCGTCTATGCTTACCTCCTGTAAGCACTTTAAAAACTCATCAAGATTCCACGCCTCATACGGCGTGGGGAATATAAATGAGCGCGCCTTCAAGAAGTAGAACTCCTCGCCTTCAGGTACCCTTCTGTAGAGCGTCCTTTTAGAGGATGCAAGATGGTCTCTAATAGTATCTGCAATCTTCTTGCGTAGTGCAGAGATGCTGTCAAAGTCACAGATATTTATAGACTGAAGGCGTTCCCCGAGGACCGGGTCCCCCAGGATCTCCCTTACCCAGTATGCAAAGTCATTGGGTGGCTCTGGTGAGAGGTATAGATACTGCTGCAGGAACCGATGGGTATGATAATAAATTACAGCAGCATCAACTTCTTCTACTTGTTTGAGAAGTTCTTCAGCATTTTTCGCCCTTCTTCCCGTGAGTTCCACCATGCTCAAACGGGTGAAGAATTTAAATGGTTTGGATGCCCTTTTAAGCCCCATTTTACCTGCTAAGAGATCCTCATTGTAGCTTATTAAAACGTATTCGTAAGGTTATTCAACTTGAACAGAAACCGCCTAACTTCCACTGTGTCCTTGAGGTAATATCTCGCCGAAAACTGATTTGGCTGCGGTCCAACATAGACAGAGATATCATTGTCGCCCAGTATAGCGAAGGCATCTTCATCGGTCAAATCGTCACCGGCAAAGATTACAACGGGTCTGTCCACGGTGAACAAATTGTCCAAAAGCCATCTGACGGCCAAACCCTTATTAAAGTCCATGTTCGGGATTATTTCTACTAACATCTTGCCTTGTCTGATAGTCAGGCCAGATTTTTTAGAAACAAGTTCGTTTACCGCC
>JBHICS010000098.1:0-5148 GCA_046759685.1 Candidatus Brocadiales bacterium
AAAAGATGAGTTGGATAGAGGCAAAATAGTTGTGGTTTCCCTAACCTTAAGGTAAAATAGTTTTTGTAGTAATGTTTTTTCCTTAAGGTGGCGAATGATGACTCGAATTACCGTATTTGATACTACCCTGAGAGATGGTGAGCAGTCTCCAGGTGTGAGCCTCAACCTCCACGAGAAGCTGCAGATAGCCCATCAACTGTCTCGCCTGGGAGTGGACGTTATCGAGGTGGGCTTTCCCATTGCCTCTCAAGGTGACTTCAACGCAGTCAAGGCCGTGGCCGATGAGGTTAGAAACGCCAGTATATCGGCCCTTGCCCGCACCCTGGAGAAGGATATAGACCGTGCAGCCGAGGCCCTGAAGGGTGCAGAAAGGCCCAGGATACACGTATTCCTCGCCACCTCTGAAATCCACAGGCGGCACAAGCTCAAAAAGGCAGAGGAAGAGATACTCAGGCTGGCCACGCACGCCGTGCGCCATGCAAAGAAGTTCACTGCCGATGTAGAGTTCTCACCAGAGGACGCCTCAAGGACCGAGCCCGAATTTCTTCGCGAGGTGGTAGAGGCAGTAATAGATGCCGGTGCCACTACCATTAACATCCCTGACACGGTGGGATATGCGGTACCGGAGGAATTCGCCAAGCTGATTGATTACCTCATAAGAGAAACCAGGAACATAGATAAGGCGACCCTGAGTGTCCACTGTCACAACGACCTGGGATTGGCCGTTGCCAATACGCTTGCAGCCATAAAGGCCGGAGCTACACAGGTAGAATGTACCGTCAACGGAATCGGTGAAAGGGCAGGCAACGCAGCACTTGAAGAGATAGTCATGGCCCTTAACACCCGCAAGGACCTCTACAACTACGCCACCGGCATCGTCACCCAGGAAATAATGACCACCAGCCGCCTGGTCAGCAGCCTCACAGGACTTCGTGTACAGAGGAATAAGGCAATAGTCGGGGAAAACGCCTTTGCACACTCCTCGGGTGTGCACCAAGACGGCATCATAAAGGAACGAACCACTTACGAGATAATAAGGCCCGAGGATGTCGGACGTGGAAAGGCCCGGCTTCCCCTGGGGAAGCTCTCCGGGCGAAACGCCTTCGTGCAGAGAATCAAGGAGTTGGGATACGGACACCTCACCAAGGACGAGCTGGAAGAGGCCTTCAAAGAGTTTAAGGCACTGGGCGACAGAAAAAAGACAATCCACGATGAGGACATAGAGGCAATAGTGATAAACATCCTTGAGGAAAGCCCGCCTATATTTCGTCTCGAGAGCCTGAGAATAGACTGCGGTCCCGGCACCACCCCACTGGCGGAGGTACGTCTCAGAATGAGAGACGACCGTATAGAAGAGTATGCCACGGTTGGAGACGGTCCCGTTGACGCACTCTTTAAGGCCGTAGACCTTATAACCGACATCCCCGGAAAACTGCTTGACTACCAGGTCCGCGCCGTCACCAGCGGTAGGGACGCTATGGGTGAGGTAAGCGTTGAGGTGGATTTTGGTGGACAAATCCAGAAGGGAAGGGTGGTCAGCTGTGATATCATCGAGGCAAGCGCCAGGGCATACCTGAATGCCGTAAACAAGGTTGCACAAAAGGTTGACCGCAAGACGCCCGAAAAGAAAAAGAAAGTGCAACAGAAGGAAAGGGTCTAAGGGACTACCCGCCTTAGTTTTTAAAAATGGACTTCCACCCTTTGTGGAAGTCTCTGCAATCAGCCTATCCTTTTTATCTCATAAGTCTTTTTGCTTGATACAGCTACGATAGTTTTGTAAAATGTCCTTTCAACATATTATCAATAATCCATTACTAAAACATGCTCTGCATCCCCATAACCGCTACCACTACCAAGGAGGCCCTCAGGGATATGCAGTCGGCCTCAGAACTGGCCGACCTCTTGGAGCTGCGACTCGACTATATAAAAAACCTAAAAACCCCTGACATAGAGACCCTCATCGAGAGAAAACAGAGGCCCGTCATCGCAACCTGCAGACCGGAGAGGGAGGGTGGAAGATTCACAGGCCCCGAGGACGAGAGAATAGCCCTGTTGGAAAAGGCCGTGGATTTAGGGGCTGAGTACGTGGACATAGAACACGACTCGGCGGTCGGTGATTTCGTTGAAAAGGCCGGGGCAAAGATAATCGTATCCTACCACAATTTCTCGGAGACACCCGCCGACACCGAGCTGAGAGAAATCTATCAGAAGCTCGCAGGCATGGGCCCTCACGTCGTAAAGATAGTCACACTTGCACGGGAGATTACCGACAACCTGAGGATATTCAGACTGCTTGAAGAGGCAAGTATACTTACCACCGCCTTCTGTATGGGTGAGCTGGGCCAGATAAGCCGAATCCTTGCCCCCAAATACGGGAGCTTCCTAAGCTTTGCATCACTGGGTGAAGGAAAGGAGTCTGCGCCCGGACAGCTATCAGTAAGAGAGCTACAGGATGTCTACAATTTTACCAAGATAAACCGCTCTACCGACATATACGGCCTTATAGGAAATCCGGTTGCCCACAGTATGGGGCCCCTGCTGCATAACACCTGCTTCAGAGAAGAGAAACTCAACGCCGTGTATCTACCGTTTAAGGTGGAGGACCTTCCCTCATTTATTAATGGATTCAAATTGCTTCACTCACTAAATGTGCGTGGCTACAGTGTCACCATCCCCCACAAGGAGGCAATCCTGGGCCTGCTTGACGGGCTAGACCCCCTTGCGAGGTCTATAGGCGCGGTAAACACAGTGGTAAACAGAGACAGCAAGCTGGTGGGATACAACACCGACTCGACCGCCGCCGCCAAGGTTATTGAAGACGGGCTTGCTGAAAACGGCGACTCCATCAAGGGGAAAAAGATAACCATAGTGGGTGCCGGTGGTGCGGCTCGCGCAGTGGCATTTGGCCTAAGGCAAAAAGGGGCAGAGATAACCATCGTTAACAGGACGGAGGCCAGGGCAGAGGCACTGGCAAGGGACCTGGGATGCCATCATAGAAGACTCGGGGAGCTGAATAAACTGGACACCGAGATACTTGTGAACTGTACCAGCGTGGGTATGCACCCAAATATAAAAGAAACTCCAGTGCCTAAAAAGGTACTGAGGCCGGGCATGTGGGTCTTTGATGCCGTATACAACCCCCCTGAGACACGGCTACTCAGGGAGGCTGCTGCTAAGGGCTGCCGTGTCCTGGGCGGGGTACGTATGTTCGTACTCCAGGCCGCCCAGCAGTTCGAACTCTGGACAGGCAGGCCGGCACCTCTTGAACCCATGGATGGAGTTATCAAAGATAAACTTACATGAGCAAAATAGTAGCCGTAGGGGCATCCGCCTCAGGCGGATGCCCCTACGCACTTTTTCTGAGGCCTCATAGTGTTCCTGAGTAAACACCATGAACATAATTCTTATCGGTTTTAGAGGCACAGGCAAGACAGTTACAGGCAAACTTGCTGCCCAACACCTGGGCTGGGAGTTTATTGATGCCGATGACTACCTTGAGATGAGAACGGGTAAGGACATAATGTCTATCTTTGATGAAGGGGGAGAGAAATCGTTTAGAGAGATAGAAGAATTCGTAGTCTCTGAACTATGCGAGCTGGAGCACAAGGTTATTGCCGCCGGCGGTGGAGCGGTACTCAGTAAGAAAAACGTGAAAAATATGAAAAAGAGCGGAGTGGTAATACTTCTGGAGGCCGATTCCGATACAATCTACGAACGTCTACAGGCCGATCCAAAGACCCGAAAGCAGCGTCCGCGACTTACAGATAAGGACCTCCATGACGAGATAGTACATTTACTCGAATACCGCGATAAGTACTACAAGAAGGCCGCCGATTATAAAATAGACACCTCCCGACTGACACAAGAAGAGGTGGCCCAGGAGATAATAACTGCCTTTAAAAAGGGCTCAGGGGCGTAATCTGTATCAACCCATTTTTCTTGACCCTACAATCCACAAATGATAGATTGCTAAAGCTATGCGTGTAATGTAGTTGCCCCATTTATGGAGCTTCGGTGCTCGATGAATCGAGCAACTACTTATACAATGAAGGGCGCCTTAAAATCGCAGTGCAGGCGGCATCACAGGTTTGCCCGACCATGTGCCTTTCGCCCAGGCCATAGCCAGGTGCTACTTAAAGAGAGGTAGGTAAGGATAATGTCTGAGCTTACCCATTTCGATGAATCTGGGGCATCTAGGATGGTGGATGTGACGGGTAAGGATGTCACAGACCGTGTGGCCGTTGCCCATGCTGGCGTCACCATGCGTCCCGAGACCCTCAGGCTGATACTGGACAAGAAGGTGGCCAAGGGAGATGTACTCGAAGTGGCCAGGGTGGCAGGGATAATGGCCGCAAAGCGGACGGGTGGACTCATACCCATGTGCCACCCGCTGAACCTGAACGCCGTTAAGATTGACTACACAAATAATGGTGTGGACACCATTGAGATACTCTCAGAGGTGCGGGTGACGGCTCGGACGGGTGTAGAGATGGAGGCGCTGGTGGCCGTCACTGTTTCAGCCCTGACCATATACGACATGTGCAAGTCTGTGGACAGGGCCATGGTCATAAGCGACGTGCATCTTGTAAAAAAATCAGGGGGCAAGAGCGGAGAATTTACCTTTCCCACTTAAAGCGAATTTTCACCAAAGAAATAAGAGTCTCCCCTATTAGTTGTACGTGGAACCTGCTCGAACAAATTTAGAAGTATCTAGAAAGCATATCCGAGATGATTTTTAGTCAAGAATAACTCTGTCACGGGGGTAATTCAAGGAGGAGGCAGAAATGAGCTGGTTAAGAAATACTCGGTTTGTCTTGTGTTTTATCATCATATTGTTTATCGGTTGTGTTGCTACGGTACAGACGCAGACGACAGAAGCAAAGAAACCGTTATTGTCTACCCAGAAACACTTTGCCAAGCTCAAGGGAGAAAAAGTCGAGTCCGACGACTCCGGCACGCTGTTTAAGGGAGGCGGTCTGACGGCCACGTATTCGGGTCCAGAAGAATTGTTTCCGGCATATGGAAAATACGGAGAACTATTTTCTTTCATGCCCCTAATACGCTGGTATGACCCGGACCACTACTTTAGTGGTGATTTTCACCCTGGAAGTCCTGTACAAGGCGAGTACACGCATGAGCAATGTGTCC
>JBHICS010000099.1:0-5126 GCA_046759685.1 Candidatus Brocadiales bacterium
CGAAATATCCGCTGATGGGATCCTTAGTGGGGAGGTAATCTACGTAGACCGTTTCGGCAACCTAATTACCAATATTGATGACAATATAATTAGAGGGAAAGAATCATGTGTCTCGTCCATAGCTATCGGCAATAGAGAAATCAACAGGCTAAGCGCCTCCTATCAGGACGGCCAGCTTGGTGAACCAGTAGCGCTTATCGGGAGTTCAGGACATCTCGAAGTGGCAATAAATGGCGGGAACGCCAGCGAATCACTAAACTGCTCCAGGGGAGAAAAGGTAGTTATAACGTTTGGTGAGAACTAGGCTACAATGCCAATCTGCTTCGATTAGACCGACCGAAAAGTCCCAAAAGAAATACACATGAAAGAGACTCTTGCAACAAAGGCCCATCTATTAGAAGAATGGGACAAGACGTATGTGTGGCATCCGTTTACCCAGATGAAGGACTTCTTGGCGACAGAAAGGCCCATCATAATAGAAGAGGCAAAGGGCGTAATCTTGAGGGATGTTCATGGCAACGAATACATAGACGGCGTCTCCTCGATGTGGTGCAACATCCATGGTCACCGCAATAGACACATAGACCAGGCCGTGAAGGCCCAACTGGACAAGGTGGCCCACTCTACCCTGTTGGGCCTATCCAATGTATCCGCTGTAAAACTGGCGAAAAGACTGGTAGAGGTAACACCCAATGGACTGGACAAGGTATTTTATTCAGACAACGGTTCTACTGCCGTGGAGGTGGCCTTGAAGATGTCGTTCCAGTACTGGCGACAGACAGGCTCGCCTGAAAGGCAGAAGTTCATTGCCCTGGAACATGGTTATCATGGTGACACGCTGGGTGCCGTAGGTGTAGGGGGAATAAAACTATTCCATGAACTTTATAGGCCCCTGCTCTTTGATACGGTCTTCGCACCCTCGCCCTACTGCTACAGGTGTCCCCTGCACAAGGATAGAGAGACGTGCAAGCTGGCATGTTTGGAGAAGCTGGAAGAGAAGATGGACAAGAATTGCAACGAGACCATCGCATTGATTATGGAAACACTGGTACAGGGGGCAGGGGGGATGATTGTACACCCGCCCGGCTTTTTGAAGGGTGTTAGGGAGTTATGCAACAAATATAACGTCTTACTCATTACCGATGAGATAATGACTGGTTTCGGCAGGACCGGCAGGATGTTCGCCTGCGAGCATGAAGGCGTGGTGCCGGATATTATGTGCCTGTCCAAGGGGATCAACGGGGGCTATATGCCCCTTGCCGCCACCCTCACTACGGACAGGATATACAGCGCATTCCTGGGAGACCAAGGGAAGACGTTTTTTCACGGCCACACATACACAGGACACTCGCTGGGTTGTGCCGCCGCCCTTGCCAGCCTGGATTTATTCGATAACGAAGATGTCCTGGACGGACTTCAGCCAAAGATTAGGCTCATGGGCGAGTCTCTGGACAGGTTTCACGAACTGAAACACGTTGGGGACGTCCGCCACCTGGGGCTTATTGCGGGAATAGAGCTGGTAAAAGATAGGGAAACGAAGGAGGAATTCTCCCAGGATGAGAAAATAGGACAAAGGGTGATACTGGAGGCAAGAAAGAGGGGGGCCTTCTTGAGACCACTGGGTGATGTGATTGTAGCCATGCCCCCATTGTCTATAAGCACTAAGGAGTTGGCCAGACTGACGGGCATAATATACGAGTCTATAGAGGCTGCCACGGCACATCTGTAGAGGCCCTATAAATTGTGTCCCTGAACAATAGGAAATATAGTTGACAAGGCCCTGAGCAAGATTCAGAATCTACCTTTAGTGATGCCAAAGAAAGATATACTGGTCATAGAAGACGAAAAGGACTTGGTGGAACTAATACAGTACAACCTTGAAAAAGAGGGTTTTAGGGTAATGTACGCATATGACGGGGAGGGGGGCCTCCAGATGGCCAGGAGCAAGCATCCCTCGCTTGTACTCCTTGACCTGATGTTGCCAAGGTTGGACGGCCTTGAGGTATGTAGGAGGCTGAAGCAGGACCCAAAGACAGCCGGCATACCCGTCATAATCCTCTCTGTTAAGGACTCCGAGGCGGACATCGTAACGGGGTTAGAACTGGGGGTAGACGATTATGTCACAAAACCCTTTAGCCCTAGAATCCTTACCTCAAGGGTGAGGGCAGTGCTGAGAAGGTCAGAGAGAGAGGCAGGACCCAAAAAACTTATAAAGATAGACGGTATTGTTATTGATACGTCTCGGCATGAAGTTTCCCTAGACGGGAAGAATGTGCCGCTGACCATAACAGAATTCAATCTCCTCCACTACATGGCCGAGAGACCGGGGAGGGTCTTGACCAGAGACCAACTGATGAGTGGTGTCCTGGGGGAAGACTCTGTAGTAATAGACAGGACCATTGATGTACACGTTGCCTCCCTCCGAAAGAAGTTGGGTAGATACGCCCCGTACGTGGTAACGGTGCGGGGCCTGGGTTATAAGTTCAAAGGTTAGCATTATGCGTAAAGAATTGGTGAAAAAGGCATCGTACATGGTACATGAAAGGGGCAGGCTTACGGCCATCCTCTCCAGCATGACGGAAGGGGTGCTGGCAGTAGACAGGGAGGAAAAAGCATTCCTGGTTAACCGAGCCGCATGTAACATGTTTGGCCTCGACCACGAAAAGACACTGGGCAGACATATCCACGAGGTTTTCAATAATGAGCAATTAAATACACTGGTAAGAGAGACGCTGAAGAGTGGTAATGTCCATATCTTCGAGTCCTCAGACCTTATCTCCAACGAGACAACCTTTCGTCTTCACATAACCCCCATAAAGGAGTCTAATAGCGACCTCGGAGTTGCCATAATAGCCCATGACATCACCGACCTGAAGAAACTGGAAAAGATGC
Organism: Candidatus Brocadiales bacterium; assembly: GCA_046759685.1. Classification (GTDB taxonomy): domain Bacteria; phylum Planctomycetota; class Brocadiia; order Brocadiales; family Bathyanammoxibiaceae; genus JBHICS01. Next base: position 2,893 of record JBHICS010000099.1, read on the forward strand.
GAGTTGAGTTCGTGGCAAACGTCTCACACGAGCTTAAGACGCCACTGGCATCTATAAAGGGGTTCGTAGAGACATTAAAGGACGGTGCGCTTGAAGAACCGGAGAACGCTAGAAGATTCCTGTCAATTATTGAAAGACATACCAACCGTCTCAATAACTTAATAAGCGACCTCCTCAGCCTCTCAAAGATAGAATCAGGAGAGACCCCGCTAGAGCTGAGAAAGATAAAGCTCTTGGCATTTGTAGACAAACTTACGGGGACATTTGATGACCACATCCGCGAGAAGGAACATACCCTCTCAATAAATATACCCCAAGGTCTAACCTATATCTATGCGGACGAGGCACTCCTTGACCAGGCCTTAGCAAATCTCTTAGATAATGCAATAAAGTACACTCCACCCCATGGAAAGATAACTATCTCGGCAACCGAAGAAAGTGGACAGATAGAGCTTGCTGTCTCTGACACAGGTATAGGCATACCTGAGGCAGACCTTGCCCGCGTCTTTGAGCGTTTTTATCGAGTAGATAAGGCCCGCTCCAGGGAGCTGGGGGGGACGGGTTTGGGGCTTGCCATCGTAAAACACATTGCCCTTGCCCACTGTGGGACAGTCTTTGCCAAGAGCGAGCCAGGCCAGGGCAGCACCTTTACCATTACCTTCCCCAAACCTAAGGCTGCATCCTAGGTCATTTTTCCCGCGTGCCTTTACCTCTATGCAAGACCTGTAGGAGTTCTAAATCAGGCCCCTTTACTATAAGCCTCTTTCAATAGAACAGTTGAAAGTATTCAATAGATAAAGTCCAATTCTCATTCAACAATAACGCCATTTCAACGTAACCCCTTTTGCTACATAATGATGGAGAAGAAACGATATGCACCTCTTTTGGCAAGGGGCTTGCTAAGAAGTATTGTTAGAGGAAATCAGCGCAAGGGACATAAAGGATACTCCTGGGCGGCATCGGACAAGGTACGGTTAGACATACAGATAGGCTCTATACCGAAGTGGGTCAACCCGCAGGTAATGACGTAGGTCTTTATCCAAGGGATTTAATCAAATTTTAACCCGATGTTAATATAACGCTAACTTCTTCATGGTAAAAATTTCTCAAAAGAAGGCGTTTAGTTTGATGTTAACGGACAGCCATTTACCTTGATGTAGATTTATCCTTTGGGGTAAATCCATCATATCTTTGAAATAGGGGGATAAAAATGAAACAGTTGTGGTTAATGACAACACTTCTTGTGCTGGCATTATCCAGTACAACGCTTGCGGACCAGGACCCGGAGATACAATACCTCATCGACCGTCTCCAGGCCTTGGAGGAGACCGTAAAGACCCAGAGGGAAGAGATTGGGTCCCTGAAGGAAGAGCTTGGGGCGCTAAAGGGCAGCCAGGGGCGCAGTAGGGTCTCTCGTTACGAGACCGTCGGGTATGAGCCCAATGACACGGCAACCCATGAGTATGGTGTATCGGAAGAAAAACTCCATGACGCAGTAAGGGACTACCTAGGTACTGAGGAGGGCAAACAGCTTGTAACCGATGCCTCACCAGCCCGTTTCAAGGCCGGGTACAAGGTTGGCAAGGGCTTCTACCTCCAGACCCTGGACGATAAGTTTCGGCTACAGATAATCCAAAGGACAAACCTTCGCTACACCTTCGTAAATAACGATGACGCCGAGGACACCAGCTCATTCCGCATCCGCCGTCAAAGAATCAAATTCAAAGGTCACGCCTTCACCAAGGACCTGACCTACAAAGTCTATTGGGGCCTTGCAGCCGGGAGTGGCGCTGGAGAGCTGAAGGACGCCTATGTAAACTACAAGTTAACAGACGGGCTTCAGTTCCGTGCCGGACAATATAAGGTGCCCTTTAACCGGCAGAGGCTGAACTCATCCAGCAAATTGCAGTTTGTGGACAGGTCTAAGGCCAATGATGAGTTTCAATTGGACAGGGACATCGGTGTCATGCTACACGGCGAACCCATGAAGGGTATGTTTGAATACTACCTCGCCATGATGCAGGGCGCCGGTAAAAACACGTCAACTAACACCAACAACAAGCACCTCTATGTGGCAAGGTTTGCCGTAAACCCATTTGGGAAATTTAAGTCCTATTCAGAGCCTGACCTTGAGTACGAGGAAACCCCGAAGCTGGCGTTGGGCGCCGCATATGCCGTAAATAACGGTGAGCAGGTGTTTGTGAGAGATGAGGTCACGACCTTTAACAGGGACC
>JBHICS010000100.1:0-5126 GCA_046759685.1 Candidatus Brocadiales bacterium
AGATACGAGGAGCTTTAACCTCAGGGAGGGTTTGGTAAAGAAATTCTTTAACGAGGGGCTTAGAAATAGGCTCTTATATAACAAAAAGGTACCTAACACAAAATGCGTTGCGCTGACCAGCCATATTAGGATACTACCAACCGGTGAGATACCTATCTGCATCCATAGTAACACGATTGTTGGAGACTTGACCAAACAGAACTTTCGCGATATATGGTTTGGTAAGGAGATTGAGCGACACAGGGAGACGGTAAGGACTTGTCCTGGGTGCTGGATGCCATGCGAAGTGGCGCCCAACGCTATATATACGGGCAGTATTATAAAAGCACTGCTCTAGGGTTGATTAGAAATCAGGCGTACGTCCCTGTGCCCCACCGATGCAGAAAGGAGACAATAAAGAGGACCGTTGTATTTCTCTTTAAAGGATTTAAAGTATGTATCCCTCATTATGCAAAACACCCTCTCCTGAGTGCTAAAAAACCTGGCCACCGCCCCTTCATCGCCAAAGATTGTCAGCTTTCTCCCGGTATAAAATACGTACGGACCCATCTGATGTAAGAAGATTCCATAGATACCGAGCTCTTTGTCACTTGCTATCCTGGCCGTTTCTTCGCAAAAGGGCCTTGCGGTTTTGTAATGGTTGATTGCTGGGTAAAGGAATGTCGTGAGATAGGTTGTAAGTAGCAGTAGCGAGACGATAATAGTTGTGAAAAGGGCCCTCCTTACCCTGAAGAGCGCCATAATGAACACGGCTGCACCAGAAAGGGCAAATAATGACCCCAGGGGTAGGGTAAGATTAAGAAATTCTGGGTGCTTTTTGTTGACCATCCATGCCGCTACTGCACTACCAAGGACCATTGCCACTGCAAGAAATACAGCTGGTAGCAGCAGGCATTTTGTGTAGGAAAGTAACTGCTTTTCAGATAGGACATCATCCCAGAACTTGCCCACTATCAGTGCAATAGAGGGAAACAACGGTAGGATGTATTTTCCCTGCTTGGCCTGTGATATGCTGAAGAAGCAGAACATACCGATGAACCAGGCAAAGAGGAACAACCTTTGGTCTCTCTCTTTATCACTCGAAAAGATATTTAATATAGCTGCTGGCAGAAAGACTATCCATGGGAAGAACTCCCAGGGAAGATTAAGGAAGTAGTAATAAAATGGGCGCTTGTGGCTCCAGGTCTCAAAGAACATGTAGAAGTTGTGTTTTACTATCAATTCCCACACAAAGTCAGTTCCGGCTTTTTGGTACACGGAAAGATACCAGGGCGAGACGATTACGACACAGACCGCCAGGTATAGAAGCAGTTCCCTTGTGAGAAATTCCCTTAGCCTCTTTCTCAGGGTTAGGAATATTAGGACGGTTAACCCTGGGAGTACAATGGCTGCCGGGCCCTTGGTCAATGTGCCCAGGGCGATAAACAGGCTGCCGAGAAGAAAATATCTGCGCCTGTTTGTGGCATTGATATAGCCGTAGTAGAAACAGACAAGGGTAAGGCTTACCAAGGTTGAATACACCATGTCCACCTGCACCCATCGGGCCTGGTGTAGATATATAGGCGAGGTGGCCAGTATCAATGCTGAAAGAAGACCCGCCCTTGGGCCAAAGAGGCCCTTACCCAGCCAATAGGTGGCCAGCACCCCCACCATGCCCATAATAGCCGATGGCAGACGGGCCGTTAGCTCAGTGACCCTACCCGCAGGGAGCGAAAGCGCTGCAGCGGCCCAATTGAAAAAAGGTGGCTTTTGTGCCGTGGGTATGCCGTTCATCCTAGGGATGACCCAGTCTCCAGTCTCCAGCATCTCCTGCGATATCTGGGCATACTCCGCCTCATCCGGTGCCCAGAGATCTCTGGCCCCTAGGTTCACGAAGAACATTACAAGCGATATTAGCACTAATATGATAAGAGAGGATCTGTTCGTCTTGAAAAATTCTTCTCTGCTAAGCATTGTCCTCCGTTTTCTATCTCAACATTGGCAGAATGCAGTAGGAGTACGTTGTCCGCCTGAGGCAGATGCCCCTACTAGTGTATGCGCTAGATAAACAGAAAGGGCTCATTTTATCAAGGTGATAGAGAGGTTTTTTCTGGTTTGTTTGATATGAGCAATAAATTCCTCATGCTCCTTTTTGGCCCTCGAAGCTTCTCCACTTGATACAAGGAGAGATTGGCCCTTGATGTTAGTGCCTTATATTCATCTTCATTAATAAGGCAATAGACCTTTTCCGTGCCGCTCAGGAATGAAACAAGCTCATCTTGGGAAAATATTATCTTTGGATGAGACTTGGTGTAATAGATATGGGCAGGTCTGAACATATTATAAATAGCCCAGGGAGTGCCCGGCTCGATAAGGTTTGATATCTTCAGACAAAGGGATTTTTCAGACCGTTTCTTGTTGTCCAATGAGAATACAAGTCTGCCGTAGGCCACTTCAAAGGTGCATGTTATTAAGAATATAAAGAGGAAGAGTATTCTGAACTGTCTTGCCTTAATGGCGTACCACGGTGTTCCTATCAAACAGATGAATGCCGCCGCGAGGATAATAATTATTAATGGGGACGGATGAAACTGGTGTGCATGGATCTTTGAGAAGATTTGGACCACCATAAGGCCCAGAAGTACAGCAAATCCATACGCAAGTGCCGATTGATTCTTTGGCCATTCCCTTAGGGGCTGCTTCCCCAGGAGTTCGTCCCAAAAGCTTCCAAGTAGGAGGGCCACCGCAGGGTAGACGGGCAGTATGTAGCGGCTGAATTTTTGCAGGGCTATCGAGAAGATCAGGAGCATGACAAGGAGCCATATCCCAACAAATTCTATTCCTTTTCTCTCTGCAGCCGTTTTCTTGAGATATAGATAAACAACGCCAGGCAGTGCAAGTGACCATGGTAGTGTGCCTGAAAAGATGTTTGAAAAGTAGAAGAAAAACTTTCCTATGCCTAGAGGGGTCTTTGCATGGTGCATGAATTGCCCAAGGAGTCCCTCAATGTATCCCTTGCCGTCTGATAGGTATGCTGGCAGAAGCCAGATGAGGAGTACTGTCGCAAGCAAAAGCCCTCCCAGTAGTGGCCGAGTTTCTTTAAGGGTCTTGAGGTCGTTACGCCTCCATAAAAAGGAAATCACAACGCCCCCCATCATCACGAAGGTTATCGGCCCCTTGGTCGTTATGGCTGCCAGGCCCATAAGCGCCCATGTCATAAGAAAGTACATCCTTCTGCGGTCTGTATCAGTGTATCCAAAGTAAAATGCGGTTAGGGATGCGGTGACCAAGAAGGCGAAAGGCACATCCAATCTGGCCATACACCCGAATTTGTGAAACTGGGGTGTGCTGATCATTATAAGTGCAGCCAGCAGGCCTGCGCGGGGGTTAAAAAGCCTTTTTCCCAGGGCGTAAACTAGCAGCACTGTGCCCAGGGCCATGAGCATAGAGGGGATCATGGCTGTGAACTCTGTAACGTCCCCTTGAGGAACACTCAATATAGCCTCAAGCCAGAAGTAAAGTGGTGGCTCGCCATAGTATGGATCACCGTTAAGGCGTAGGGCAAACCAATGACCATCCAAAAGCATCTCTCTGGCAACTTGGGCGTACTTGGGCTCGTCCGTTCCAACAAACTCCCTCACCCATAGGTTGGGGAAATATACCACTAACCACAGGACTATAAGGAGGAGGATGCTGGTCCTGCCATTACCCTGGAAGATGTCTTTCATGTCTCGGGACCTGATTAAATCTCTTGGTTCTTATCTGCTCTATTGGATATCAGGACGAACTTGGTCGCCCTCTTACCGGTCTTTTCAAGCCCTGTTATCTTGAAGGCCGATACGTTAAAGGCCGAGAGGTCTATTCCTGTATAGTCTGCTTCTCTTACAATACAGTAAACCCTTTCCTTGGATGAAAAGAAATCGGCAAGGTCCTTTTCTGAGTGAAAGGTTTTAAGGTGCGTCCTTCCGTAGAATACGTAGTCCGGGCTAAACAACTTGTAGAGTGCCCAGCGTGCACCGGGGTCCATGTTTGCAAGCGCCTTCTCGCAGACGGCCTTTTCTGCACCTGCCTGGCTCTCTCTGGGCAGGGATATCTGTGTGTACACCATCTCAAAACTGGTTATCATTAGAAAAAAGCTTATGAACAGAATATTGTACTGACCTGCGCGAACCGCGAACCACCAGGCCGCAAGTAGGGCTATAAGACACAGGGCAATTACGTTGCCAATAAGGGGTGTTAATACGATTGTGTGAGAGGTTACGAGTACCACAACCGTTCCGGCACACAATGAAAGGGCAAGGGCTGGTATCACCTTTATCTTAGACCATGTCTCGGAGACCCTGGTAATGTAGTAGTCCCACAGGACCGCCGCTGCTAGGGCAATTGCCGGGTACATGGGTAGTATATATCTTGCGCGCTTTGCCATAATGGCCGAGAAGACAATCCACATGGCCAGGAACCACACAGCGGACAGTCGCAGTCCTTCCTTCTGTTTAACATCGATATTACCGCGTCTCAGGTAGAAAAAGAGTGCCGGGAGGATTAAAGACCAGGGCAACGTACCCACAAAGGTCTCTGTAATGTAGTAAAAGGGTTTTATGTATTTGGGGCTTTGACCAACGTGGGTGCCAAAGTGCCCTACCAGCCCCTGGATATACTCAGGTCCACCTATTATGTACCCTGGTAGTAGCCATGTCATCATGGTGGCCAACAGGACAAGTCCGCCCAACAGTGGTTCTGTCTCCCACAAACGGTGAAGCTCTCTACGGCTGAGTAGATATAGAAATATTACAGGGGCTATCAGTACCACACCGAGGCCCTTGGTCAGCATGGCCAGGCCCATAAGGAACCAGCCCAAAAGAATATACCACCTTTTATTAGAGGACGTAGTGAGACCGAGGTAAAAAGCAGCGATACTTGAGGTTATGAATAGGGTTAGGGGTGTCTCCAGTTTTGCCACACAGGCATATTTGTGAAATCCCGGGCTTGAGGCAAGAATAACACCCGCTAAGAAGCCCGTGCGTGCGCTATAAAGCCTCTTTCCTAGGAAATAAGTCACCAGCACTGCGCCCAGGGCTGAGAGGGCTGAGGGTAGCCTGAGCGTGAATTCCGTTACATCCCCAACCGGAACGCTTACCAGGGCAATG